>JBAUWG010000320.1:0-9719 GCA_049583675.1 Desulfobacterales bacterium
CACTTACCGCAAGAACGCATTTTGCCCAAATCCTTCCAACCTTGTGTACGGTGTCGCCGCCGGCTTTGATAAAGGATAGCAGTATCACCATTACAGCCATAAAAGCGGTTACAAGGATAATTTCCAGAATGATGATTGAAGTTCGTATCATGCAAACATCAAAAACGGTTAACCTGAGCCCGTCGATTCCCTGCGACGGTTCGAAAGAAGCATTTCATGGTTTTCGTCAAACAGAAGCTATGTTGTTATTCCGAGTTCATCAAACATAGCGTCTGCAAGCCGGATCAGCCAATTGCGCTGGGTATCGGTTGCATACCCCATGCAATCGCAGCGCATCCTATTTTGGGTTCGTATTAACATTTCAAAGGTGATAAGATTAGGTTTCAGGTCAGCGGCAACGTAAAAAGGCTGACAGTCGGCATGCTCTTTTTGAATTTCAGTGAGGATCTCCTGCTTGAGCCGTATCCAGTAGATGCCGTCCACATCGGAAGAAAGAAAGTTTTCCTCCAAATAAGCTTTAATCAATTCATAATCTTTTCTTCTGAGTTCATCAATAACATATTGTTTCATAAAAATAAAATTAACACAGTTTACCGCAGCGCGCAAGATGTATATTGGACGGCGTTTCAAAACGTTCGACGTGTGATTTTCGTGAATTTTTGCCGATGACCACGTGTTCGAATCTTGATTGCCGAACCCGGCAGTGCTACGATAGCCGTATCGATATACCGGAAATCAGGAAAGAGGATAAGGATAGCCGCGGATGAGCACGGATAAACACGAATTTGAAGGTGCGAAGGCGAAACCCAAGACCATTTTATTTTCAAAATATATTTGTGGTTATCTATTTTCTAATCAATCTTAAACAATAGGGTCTGTTTGGAGTGCCGTATGGTTTCGTTTAATGGATATTTGATTGCTTATATCTTAATCTACCTGCTTACCGTGTCCGTAAAAATGATCATCGAGAAGGTCAACGCAGCATATCTTGCCAAATATGGGAAAACAATTCCCGCTGATTTTCAGGGCGTAATTGATGAGACAAAGCTGAAAGAGATCGTGCAATATGTATCCGATAATACCCGATTTAGCCTCGTTCAAAAAAGTATCACCAAAAGTTTTTTTCTTTTTATCATTATTTCTGGTATTCTCCCATGGCTCGCGGACCAGTTGGCGCATATGAAATTCATTCAAGCCGGTTTGATCTTTTTTGCCGTTATCGGTTTGACAGAAATGGCCGCAGGACTGCCTTTTGATTATTATCACACCTTTGTCATCGAAGAGAGACACGGCTTCAATACAAAAACGGTCAAAATCTGGATCTTGGATCTGATCAAATCCCTGCTGGTCATGGTTGTTTTGGGCGGTTTGCTCCTATGCGCACTTCTTATCCTGCTGAAATATGCCGGAAAGGACTGGTGGATTTGGTCCTGGGCTGTTTTTTTATGTTTCCAATTACTGATGACGGTTCTATATCCGACTGTTATTGAACCGATTTTCAACAAATTCACCCCTCTTGAAAAAGGCGATCTTAGAACGGACATTGAGCAACTCGTCAAAAAAGAGGGTTTCAACGTTGAAGGGGTTTATCAGATGGACGCCACCCGGCGAACCCGCCATACCAATGCCTATTTTTCAGGAGTCGGCAAATCCAGGCGGATTGTGCTGTTCGATTCCTTGGTCGAAGCGCACAGCCGGGAGGAAATTCTATCGATTCTGGCACATGAGATCGGGCATATGAAGAAAAATCATATTAAAAAGCAACTGGTTATCGCAGGTTTGGTATCTTTTTTGCTTTTTTATGCGGCATCAAAGCTGATGACCAGTCGCGTGATGTATGTCAGTTTTGGTTTTTCAAACACGCCCTATTATGTGGGCCTGTTTTTAATAGGAATCCTATGGGAGCCCGTAAGCTTTTTTCTATCGCCCATTGGCCTGGCGATTTCCAGAAAATTTGAAAGAGAAGCGGATGTTTATTCCATCGGGGTTTTAAATCGCGCAAAACCCCTTGCCGAAGCCTTAAAGAAAATGGCCAGAGAAAACCTTTCAAACCTCAGGCCGCACCCGCTGTATGTTTTTTTCAATTATTCTCATCCGCCATTGCTCGAAAGAATCAAGTTTATTAAAGCATTTAAAAGAGCGGAAGATCGAAAGTAAACTCTTAAACAAAATTTATTCGCGGGGATTGAGTAAAGGGGCATGGTTCCCTGGTCAGGGAAAAAGACCAGGGAACATGATATCATTTGCCATCTTCCTAAGGGTATTATGTCTCTTCCACTGTAATTGCGCCGGGTTCGCAAACTTCAACACAGCTTTCGCAGCCCAAACATTCATCGGCATTTACAGGGACAGATTTGCCGTCTTCCATTTCAAATACTTCAACGGGGCAGACGTCCACACATTCCTCACAACCTTCACATTTGTCTTCATCAACAGTAGGGGTAAAAGCCATTTTAAAAGCCTCCTTTCACATGATCATTATATAGTTTGGCCGCGGTAAAAACATACCGCCTGCCGTTATCGGGCAAAATCCCGTCATCGGGCAAAATCCATATACCAATTGATTCAGTGAGTCAAGCCTTGTTATATATTTTTTTTCGTTTAAAAAACCGCCGAGTTTGTCTGAATAACGTGTTGTAAATGTTACTGTATGAAGATATTTTCGGTTTGAATTTCCAAGGGATGCAGTGCACTTGCAACTGAAATTACGAGGATTTATTCGCCACCGAACTTTGGCGAGTTATTTTTTTAGGTCAGGAATTTGCCCCAAAGGAACAGATAAAAGGTTTCACGGAGCAATCCCAGAGAAGACGATTTGTGGATGAACACAAACTGAAGGCTGGGGAACTAGTAAGTAGTTGAAACTTTAAGGTTGCGCCGTTCGGCAATTTTGAGGTTCGATTTGTAACAATCCATGCACGTGACGGAATAATTTCCAGATGAAGTTTTATCTAAAACGCCCCCCAACAAGCCATACCCCCCTGACGTCGTTTCAACGACAACAGTGACTTTACGCCCGCAGTCCGAACATTTACCGTTTATTGTCATCGTCGATTTCCCAGGGTGGGCTTCAAATATTTTTTTCAGCACTTCTTTCATTATAGCCACCTCCAAGAGTTGTGGCCAAAATTACTTAGTGTCCATCCATAAATGGTCTTTTTGTCCGATCTCGGCGTTATGCTCAAAAAATAATCCTCGGAATATCAACTATATGCCTGCGGTTATTTTTTTCGCATGCCTTGATTTCGAACAAAAATCCTCATTTATGGATGGATACTACTTAGGAATCTTCACCTTTGGGTATTCTTGGTTTTTGTCTTCTATCAAGACCGCTTCTTCTTTTTTCGAGGGATCTCCGTTCAGGAATATGTGCGTCATAAGAAAATTGTCTCCGGTCAATTCCCAGCCGGCGACCTCCGTTGTCCCTGATATATTCCGCCATATTTTTATAAATATTTTTTATGGGTTTCAGCTCTATATTCTGATATCACGTTGCACCGATCATCAACTCGATCTTCGGACATCGCGAGGATATTCGGAATTTCAACACTTAAACCCATATATTTTGATATTAAAAAATCACAATCGCCGACGCTGTTCGTCCACAATGGACAGTCCCACTATAAAATGGCCTGTAACACGATCATAAGAATTTTTTGAAATAATTTGTGTTTTTAACAACGCATTGGGGTTTGATAACTCCGGGGAGTTGTATTCCATGTATAAAATATCGCCGACCTCGAGGTGTTCAGACACACAGGAATCTTCCTTGACGAGAATGCATGGCTCGTTCATGGATTTGTCTCTTAATTTGAACAGATAAATCGGTCCCTTGTCATTTAACGAGAACTGGACGCTGAAGAATTTATCCAGAATATTTCTTGATTCAGATCTGTTTTCAGCCAAATTGTCCAAAGATGCCTCCTTTCCCACGATGTCAAACTTGGAGATCTGAATTTTGATGGCACTTTTTGAACCTGAAATAACATTCTTAAGCGTAAACGCGCTTGTCTGGAAGCCCGAAAAAGAGCGTTTTATGAAATAAATCAAGAATCTAATTCATAAGTTTGCCGGTTTACAATGTCAAGTAGAATTATGTATAATTATTATATAATTTTATTGAATTAGAATATATTGTAGTCCGTTAGAATAAATACCTATATATTGTGTGGTGAAAAATCAATAAATCTAATAAATTCGGATTGTTTAGATATAATGTTTACGGAAGTACCCCTGACAGGGCCGGCGCATTTTATCTCATCGACATAACCGTCAAATGGAATGGGAACCGATTAGTATGGGTAAAAGGGGTAGGGGCGCCAAAAATAGGGATAAGGATAATACCATGGGTCATAGTAAGGCGGGGAGTAATAATATTCTTCTTTGGGCCAAAGGTATATTTCGCGGCTTTTAATCTCGAGATAGGGCTGAGAAAAATGGTTCACTTTTTTGATAATGATACCGGTGACGGTTCCGGCGACGGTTATTTTACGGTCCTTTCGGTAAATCTCGGGATCTAGAAAGCCCTTTTTTAAGATAATGAATCGCCCTTTGGACAGATCTTTGGATTTGGGAGTTTCTCCTGATCCCAAGGGTGCTTGCAAGACTTTGACGATGGATTCGTCGGCCAAATTCTGTGTTTCCAGAATGTATCCCCCCAGAATTACAGTTTTTCCTTTGTATTTGTCTGCATCCTGTACAAGTGTTTTAAATGGAACCGGCCCTATGGATTCGTCTCGGATTTGCTGAGAAATTACCGCACATGATGTGATAAAAAACGGCATGAGCAATGTCGGCAATAAGCGTTTTAACGTTCGCATATCAACTCCTTTAATTTATATTTTACAGCTTGTTTCTGCAGTTGTCTATAGCTAAAGCGCTCAGGGGAACTCCCTTTTATGCATGTTCGATTTTCCGTACGATGATATCCGATTTTGAAACCACTTCTAGAGTTTTAAATCCAGATCACCCACCGCTTCTATGGTTTCCGGCTGCCATTGGGGATTGTCGTCCTTGTCTTCCAAACGCGCCCGCACACCCTCCACATAATCGGGATGATTCAGAATAAAACGCACTGCGGCGAGTTCCGTCTGAAAAACCTCCTCAAGCGGACGATGCTCGTTATGCCGTAATAGTTTCAAGGTCACCGCCAATGCCGTGGGGGATCTTTCGGCCAGACGCTCGAAGACCTGGTTGCAAAGCCGGGTCTGTATGCTGCATTGTCTGAGCGATTCGATGATTTCCACAAGGGAGTCTTTTCCTTGGAAATAGGCGGCCACCCATTCGTCCATATCAGGCTTGGCCGGTATCTCCTTTACAAAAAACGGGTCAAGCGCAGAGGCCAGTTCCCTGGCAGCCAACACTCTCGGGCTTGGCAGAAGAGCCCCATATTCTTCCAGCGAGTTTTTCAATTCCGGCAGTTGACTAAATGGCGTTAAATGGGTTGCAAATCCCACACGAACGGTTTCCGCGCCTTCCATTTCATAACCTGTGAGACCCAGATACTCGGGATAACCCGCCGGGCATTTGGTGAACATCCAACCAGTAGAGCCTACATCCGGGAAAAAACCGATTCGGGTTTCCGGCATGGCCATACGCGTACGCTCTGTGGCCACTGCAATGTCCGCGGCAGCAGCCAAACCCAATCCTGCCCCCATGGTAATCCCGTCGCTAAGGGTGATCACCGGTTTGGAAAACCGATGGATCCGCAAGAGCAGATCATATTCTTCTTTTAAGATCAGATCTGCTCGCAGATCGCTTTTCTCCCTTATGGCCCGTGCCAGGGCTTTGACGTCTCCGCCGGCGCAAAAGCCTTTCTCGCCGGTGCCGTATAACAAGACGAACCGAAAGCGTTTGTCCGTCTCTGCCTGGTTCAGGGCGTTCTGGATCGAACGGATCATTTCGATGTTAAGGCTGTTCAACACACGCGGCCGATTGAGTACAATGCTCATCATCCGGGATCCTTTTTGAATCAAGATCTCAGGCTCCGACCCAACGTTTATATCATTCAACGGCATGGCTTTTTCCTTTAACTTTTCGGGTAAATCTCAAATTGTGTTTCGTCAAATCATTTTATGATGAGCGTTTTAGGGTTGCCGTGGCAAGTCCCGCACAGATCAGCACGCTTCCACCGCTGCGGTTCAGCCAGCGCCGCACTGTTGAATTCAGCAGCTTATCGCGGAGTTGACCGGCAAAGACGGCATATAATGTCGCATTGAATGAAGCGAGAAGAAGAAAGGTTGCCCCTAAAATTAAAAATTGAGAAAATACGCCACCCTGTCTGTTGGTAAACTGGGGCAGAAATGCGACAAAGAAGGCAATGCTTTTAGGATTCGATGCGGTTACGAAAAAGGCGCTTTTAAATAAAGACCGGTTTGAAGACCCTGCGACCGGTAAACGGATATCGCGTTTTTCCGAGTTTGATCGCCAAAGCCTGATGCCGAGATAGATGAGATAAACAGCGCCGATCCATTTCAAAACGGCAAAAAGCGCTGCAGAGGCTGAAAGAATAGCGCCAAGGCCCAATAAGGAGAATGTCATTGCTGTAAGATCACCCAGCGTAGCGCCGGCAACAAGCGGGATCACCGCCTTACGTCCATGGGATATGGCCTGGCTGATGACCAAAAGGATTGTCGGTCCCGGGATTATCAGAACGATGGCTGCCGCGAAAACAAAGGCCGCCCAAACATGTAGGGTCACAATACCCTCCTATACACCTCTTAGGGTCGCACACACTGCACGTTAACGCTGGCGATATGGAATTTCACAATAGGTTATCCCTTTTTCGGGGTTGACACCGTTTTTCGCCAAAAACATGGTCAATGAATTCATGGAAATGTTGATATTCGGTGTCGGGCCAAGAAAGATATGTTCTAAAACAATGGGTTTGTCTTTATCCTGCAACAGCCTGAATTCCACGTATGGCACCAACATGGACGTCCCTTCCCGGAACAATACCGGCGATGCCACATAATCCGTTAAGGCCGGCGAAACAATGCGCCACTCCTCTTCCTCCTGAAACGAGGGATGCTTTAATATCGCTGCGATACGGAGAAGATCACTTTCTATTTTTTCGAAAATATCATAGTAGGATTGCGGGGTGTGTCTTTCGGGCACATCCATATTTTCAGGATGCGCTTGCGCCAGAACCTCAACGGAATCGACAATTTGTTTGATGAGCCGGCGTTGATCCGCTGAATTATAAATGCACTTGCCGATCTGAAAGGATTGTTCCTGGGCGCATTTCAATATGTAGCTCGGATTAAAGCCGAGGCTTACACCTTTCCCCAACTTGCTGTAACCCCGCCATTGGCTGAGAAGGTTGCCGTTAGACCTGAACGAGGCGGCAAACAGCATATGCCCGTTTGTTATTCGATGGGTAATCCACTCTAAAAACTGATTCAGCAAATTTGGTTTTGCATGGCCGGCGGCAATTCTTTTCGTGATCTCCATTCGAATGAGATCAGCACAATGTTTAAGTTCCGCCGAGTCGTTCATGTATCTGATATCGCTGGCCCAAAGCATCTGGCTGTTGACGATGCCGACCAGTCCTGTAAAGGTCGTATAGTGATATAATGTCTCCCTTGGAATATCCGAATACAGGTTTTCGGTGATATCTCTAATCATTTTGAATATCGATCAATATCAATCCCGGTTTCATCTTGCCTCCTTGTTTCTTCTCAGGCTTCCTTGAAACGGATGAGCACCATGCCGGATTCCACGGCATCTCCCGGTTTCACCAAGACCGTTTCAATCACAGCGTCTTCGGGAGAGGAAACCGCACTTTCCATCTTCATGGACTCCAAAATAACCAGTTCCTGACCACGGAACACCCGCTCCCCTTCGGCTACTTTGACATCCACAACCAGGCCCGGCATCGGGCACTCCAGAATATTTTCTCCTTCGATGGCAGACGGAACCGGCATGAATCGCGCCAATTTCCATTCCCTTGGATTGTAAATTTCAAAGGTTCGCGTGACGCCGCAAAAAGCGGCCATTATGAAATTTCCAAGGTATTTCAGGCGAAAGAAGAATTTTTCACCGTCTATGGAAAGCTTTAACCTGCGGCGATAATACTCTATTTGCGGGGTGACCACGTGATAGGTGGCATCGTCAACCACGACCCGCCACTTTTGATCCGACCCGTCCCGTTGCAGCCGGATGTGGAATATATCCGCTTCACTCTTGGCAATATAATCGTAATGACGTTTGGACACGGTTGCTGCACCGACCCGCGATTTCAGAGGAAGAAGCGCACTTTGAACCAGGCTTTCCCTCAGGTGGTAAATCAGGGTGGTGGTTGTGGCCATGGCATGGAGGACATCCAATGACGGCGCTATTTTTTTGCTCTCATCCAAAAGATAGGTCGGGATAAAATCCGTGGAGAGGTCTCCCTGAATAAACACCGGATGAGTCAGAACCTGATTGGCAAAATCCACATTGGTAAAGACGCCCTCGATATGGTATCCATTCACGGCCTGGACCATTCGCTTGCGGGCCTGCTCCCTGTCTTCACCCCAGGTAATGATCTTGGCCAGCATCGGGTCATAATAGACACTCACGGAGCTGCCTGCGGCCACCCCGGAATCGACCCGGACATGGGTTCCTTTCGGGGCCGCATATCGGGTGATAAGCCCCACTGACGGCACAAATCCCAAGGCTGGATTTTCTGCGCAAATCCGTACTTCCATGGACCACCCCGAGAGGGAAACATCCTTTTGGGCAATGGGTAACGCTTCGCCGGCTGCAATTCGCAATTGCAATTCCACCAGATCGAGGCCGTTGACCATCTCGGTGACAGGATGCTCAACCTGAAGACGGGTATTCATCTCCAAAAAGAAGAATTCCCGGTTTTCATCCAGAATAAACTCCACCGTACCGGCATTGGTATAGCCTGCCTTTTGGGCCAAGGAACAGGCAAGACTCCCCATTTTCTCACGAAGATCCGGATTCAGGGCACAGGAAGGAGACTCTTCGATGATCTTCTGATAACGCCGCTGGATCGAGCACTCCCGTTCTCCCAAATGGATGATATTTCCGTGATGATCGGCCATGATCTGGATCTCAATATGCCGTGGCCGTGTGATATAACGTTCTATGAACATGCGGGCATCACCGAAGGATTTTTGGGCCTCCTGCTGACAGAGCCGTAAGGCCGAGGCCAAGTCTTCAACCTGGTCCACCACCCGCATGCCTTTACCCCCACCGCCTGCTGCGGGTTTCAGCAGCATCGGGTGTCCTACTTCTTTGGCTGCAGCGGCGGCCTCTTCCAAGGTGAAAACCGGTTGAAGATGGCCGGGAACCGTCGGAACGCCTGCGTCGACAGCCAATTGTTTGGCGGCAATTTTGTCTCCCATAGCCGCTATGACCGATGCGGGCGGTCCAATAAAAGTGAGGCCGGCAAGCGCTACTTTTTCGGCAAATTGCGCATTCTCAGAAAGAAAACCGTAACCCGGATGGATCGCCTGGCAGCCGGCATCGAGGGCCGCTTCAATGATCTTATCCATGTTCAGATAGGACTCTTCAGGCCGGGCACCACCCAGCGAGACCGCTTCATCTGCATTGGTAACATGCAAACTTCTAAAGTCCGGTTCCGAGTAAACAGCCACTGTCCGGATACCCAGCCGTTTGCAGGTGCCAAATATGCGCACTGCAATTTCACCACGATTGGCAATTAGGATTTTTTCAAACATGTTAAACCTCACAACGGAATATTGCCG
>JBAUWG010000321.1:0-11512 GCA_049583675.1 Desulfobacterales bacterium
TCACTCGCAACATAACGTATGGCAAAATGATTCTCTAAATTCATGGCTTTGTCGGTCATTATTTTGCAAAATCGATTTGTGCTAGTTTACGAACTCCTTGATCAGATTTTCATAACCCAGATCCTTGTAAATATCGTATATGGTTTTCAGCCATTTGTTTGCTTCGGGGTAGTAGTAAATTTTCGGAGCGTTTCCCTGGCTCGTTTCAACGAGAAACTGTGTGAAAATGATCCACTGCATGGCTTCATCAATATCGAGCAAAACGGAAGAGTGATATCGAAATTCAATGGTGGAGCGATACCAGTAAGAATGAAGATTTAGGCCGTGATATCGGGTCTTGTCATAGCGCGAGTGACTTTCCGTGAATTCTTCACAGCGATTTTCAGCAGAGTACCACAGTTTTTTAAGTTCACAGGTGCCGAATTCCGAACCGCCGTCACAAATGTCCAGAAAGGCTTCCACATCGATTTCCATGGGCCGGCAGGTTTCTGCATGGTGGCGGTCGCCCGGGATCAACAGGTAAAACTGCCTTTCAAATGGATGGACGATGCGGACGAGCTGCTGCAGGTGTGCGCAGCTATATTTAGCAAGGTCAACGCCGTGATGGACATGAAGACCGCAGGATTTATCGATAGCGATTCCCTCGATGTCATTGAGGAACTGGAACATTTGGTAGACCTGCACCAGACCTTTTATTCCACTCAGGATGGGGCTAGTCAGTTCGGCGCCGCATCGGGTGTGTCCTTTGCCTCGAACCGACGCGTCTTTTTCGAAGTGCCAGGAGTCTCTGTCATCACCGATGTGTATCCCGAGGTCCTTAATGAAATCAACGATGTGCCGCCCGTCTTTGGTCTTGGAGGAAATGTTGTAAGGTTTAATGATACCGTTATTTATCGGCATGGTAACATATCTCAGCCCGAAAAATTCGATCTCCACACCAAAGTTTCGATCCGTGTAGTATTGCAGCATGGGGTATCGGGATTTGAGTTTCGATATCAGCCGGTCGGTTTTTGTTGTCATATGGTTTTCTCTGTTTTTCAAAATCGCGGCACGATTTTATTTTTCAATTATCCTCGCGTCCACCGTTAACATTCCACCCGGGTAAGCGATGACCGGGTTCAGATCGATCTCGAGAATCTCGGGATGGTTTTCAGCCATTTGAGCCACGGCTATGAGACAGTCCGCTAAAGCCTGCTCGTCCACCCGCGGTCGGCCGCGATAGCCGGAAATGAGTCCATAGCCTTTAATCTCGCGTATCATGTCCAAAGCATCTTCATAAGCTAATGGTAAAAGTCTAAAGCTTACATCCTGAAAGATCTCTACCATGACGCCCCCGAGTCCGAACAGCATGACCGGGCCGAACTGCGGGTCGCGATTCATTCCGATGATAACCTCTACCCCTGGCGGCGCCATCTTGCTCACCAGAACATCCCCTGTTCGGGTCTCCGGCAGGATGCGGTGAACCGTTGTCAGCATTTCTTCGTATGCTTTTTCTACCGCTTCAGGAGAATCCAGGTTAAGGCACACACCGCCCACGTCGCTTTTATGGAGAATATCCGGGGAGCTGATTTTGAGCGACACCGGGAATCCCAACTCTTTTGCGATTTTGACTGCACCGGCGGCGCTATCCGCATGACCGAAAGCGGCGCAGGGAATCCCCTGCCCGGCAATGTTCGTCATTGCCTGATGCGGGGAGATATGGCGCCCCGATGCCGGGACGGGTATTGTGGGTTTTTGTGCCGGCGCCAGTTCCTTTTTTTCAATGACCCTGGCAAGGGCCTTGATTCCACGTTCCGGTGTGGGAAAAACGGGAATCCCCTTGAAGTGCATGAGATCTCTTTCATGACGTTCGACGTCTGCCCCCCCATAAAAGATAATCAGCTCATTGGCATTGGGTGTCACTACGCGAGAGGCATCTTCTACGGGATCCCCGAAAATCACGCCCAGGGTGTCGTAGTAATTTCGGGTAACCTCAATGACATCACCGAACATCTGAGAAGTTGCATCGCCGGTGAGATCAATGGGGTTGGCCTTGATGGCATGGGCCGGGATGAGCGGCGTTATGGCCTCCACCAACTCTTTGGGCAGTGGAGATACATCTAAACCTTCTTGTTCGGCCTGATCTGTTGCCAGGATAGCGGCGCCGCCCGATGTGGTGATAAACAGAATACGATTGCCTTCAGGTGGTTTCAGATAAGCCAGGGCCTTGGCGTAATCATAAAACTCTTCCGCCGTGTAAGCCCTACAAATATTATATTTTGAAAAAAGGGCTTCATAAATAGCGTCAGCCCCGGCCAAAGCCTTGGTATGAGATTCGGCCGCGATCTTCCCTTTCGGTGTGCGTCCGGACTTTAGAACCACAAGCGGCTTTTGGAGTCCTTTCACGGCGTGGATAAATTGGCGGGGGCGCTTTATGCCTTCGATATAGGCGGCGATGACCGCGGTATTTTCATCCTGATTGAAGTAGGCGATAAGGTCCGCTTCATCCACATCCGCACGGTTTCCCATACTCACAAAAGCCGAAGCGCCCAATTTGTCTTCGGACAGCCAGTCCATCATGGCTGCGCCCACAGTGCCGCTTTGGGAAATCAGCGCTATCTTTCCCCGGCAGGTCAAGAGCGGCCAGGACGCACACAAGGGATGATGGGGGTTGTTGACACCCTGGCAGTTGGGTCCGATAATACGAATGCCGTATTTTTGCGCAGCCTCGATCACCTGGTTTTGAAGAACTTTACCTTCATCGCCGGCCTCGCTGAAGCCGCCGGTGATGATTACGGCGCCCTTGATCCCGGCCGCACCGCATTCCTGAACGGCCTGGGGTACAAACCGGGCGGGAATGATAATCACCGCTAAGTCCGGCGCCTCTGAAATATCGCTAACTCTTTTGTGGCAGGGAAGTTCAAGAATCACGTCGGCCTTTGGATTAATCGGGTAAACCGGTCCTTTGAAACCGCTGTCAAGGATGTTTTTCAGAATTTCGTAGCCGAGTTTATCCGGACTGGTCGACGCGCCGATCACGGCCAAACTGCCGGGTTTGAGAAATGCATCCAATCGGCGTATCGGATCCGGCACCGCCATAGGACAGCCTCCTTTCGGATGAATGAATATCTAAGAAGCTTTCTCCGCCTTTTTAGCGACCTGGGCGTTGAATTTCTCGGCGTTGATGATGAAACGATAATGAGTGGCTTCACCGATCTTGTCGACTTCGTCGAAGCCGACCACTTCAAAAGCCAGTTTGGGTCCGTCAACTTTCGTTAGCCTGGCGCTGTAACGCACCTTCATTCCCAAGGGCGTTGCCGCCATGTGTTTGAATGTCATGCCGGTACCCACGGTTTGCTCGCCTTTTTTGAGATAGGGAAATACCAAATCTGAGCAGACTTCCTCGATATGTCCCACCATGGCTCTCGTAGCATAAACGTTCGGAACGTGGGGATAGACTTTTTGGGCCGACATGTCTTCGGTGGTTTCTCGTTCAATTTCATGGGTGATGCCTGGTTTGAGTTCCTGAGTCATCGGATAACCTCCATGGTCATATAGATTCTTTAATTATAATGGCGCCATACAAAATGATATTCCAAAACACGGGATTAAGTCAATAAGCGTTTTGATCGAAGGAAAGAGAAGATGTTCAGGGAATTTCAATACCGGATTCCGCGACAATCCCAAAAAGGGTTTCACGCAAATGGGGATGTCCCAGCAGTTGATCCCCGGTTCCGGCAAGGGTGATTTTTCCTTCTTCAATGAGAAACGCTTTGGTCGCCACGCGCAGAATTCGACGAACATGCTGGCCTGCCAAAAAAAGCGTAATGCCGTGACGTCGAATTCGTTTCAGTGTGTCGCACAGCCGTTTGACATCTTTTGGGGCCAGCCCAAGAAAGGGATCGTCCAAAAGGAGAAGTTTGGGACCGCTCATCAGACCTCTGGCAATGGTGAGCATTCTTTTCTGGCCGCCGCTCAAAGTTCCGGCCATTTTTCGGCGGTGATCGGCCAGCGCCGGAAATATTTCAAACACATAGGAGAGGTGTTCCTTCTTCTTTTCTCTGGCTACGTAAGCGCCGATGTCCAGATTTTCCATCACGGTCATAAAAGGGAAAACATTCATTCCTTCCGGCACATAGACCAGACCCCGGCGAACAATCTCGTAAACGGGAAGCGATTGTATCATTTCATGCTGATAATGAATCACGCCTTCAATGGGACGAAGAATTCCCGCGACAGCCTTCATTAAGGTGGTTTTTCCCGAACCGTTGGGCCCGACAACGGAAATGATCTGATTGGCGCATACCGTTAAATTGATCTTTTTCAGCGCCAAAACGGCATCGTATCGAACATTTAAGTTGCAAATTTTTAAAAGGGGCTTCAGAATGTCCATCATTCACCTTTCATCATTTTCATCCTGATATCGCAGCCCCAAGTATGCCCGGAGGACCTCGGGGTTTCTCATGACCACATGGGGGGGGCCTTCTGCGATTTTCTCTCCGTGGTCAAGCGCCAGCAATCGATCGGATACCTTTAAACTCAAGTTTAAAAAATGGTCGATGACAAGAAGGGTTACCCCTCTTTTTCGAACTCTGTTGATCAGTTCTATGGCCTGTTTGACCAACACCGGGCTGAAACCTGCCGCCACTTCATCCAACAGGAGGAGCTTCGGGCGGGTTGCCAGCGCTCGGGCCAAATCGAGGCGCCGCTGTTCACTGAGCGTCAGCCGGCCGGCGGGTGTGCCGGCTTTATGGACGATGCCGACGATATCTAAAAGCTCTATTGCCGCCTGTCTGTCTTCCGGACGGTTATGAAAAGAAGGTCTATTGCCGAAAACCTGCCCTACCATCACATTTTGCAAAACGCTCATGAGAGGAAACGGACGCGAAGATTGAAATGTTCTGCTGATGCCTAAACGACAGATCGCATGGGGCTTGAGATTGGTGATATCAATTTCATTGAACAGAATTTTGCCACTGCTGGGTTTGTATCGGCCGCAGATCAAATTAAAGAGCGTGGTTTTGCCGGCGCCGTTTGGACCCACCAGACCAACGATCTCTCCTTCGCTGACGGAAAAATCAATATTGGCGAGGGCACAAAAACTGTTAAACGTCTTATTTAATGATTTTAATTGTAACAGTATCACGATGCGTTCCGCAACTCCCCCCAAAATCCCTTGGGCATAAAAAGCACCGTCAAGATCAACACTGCGCCGTAAAGAAACTCGTGGCCCGCCGGAAGAAGGGGATGAAAAACAAACTGATCCATTGGATAAAGCACCACGGCCGCAAGCGCAGGTCCGAGAATCGTAAACCGTCCGCCGCAAATGGCAAAGATCATGGGGACGGCGGAAAAATGAAGCCCATAAACCAACCCGGGTTCGATATAACGGACAAGATGTGCATAACATGCGCCGCAGATACCGGTAAAAAAGGCGCTCAACAAAAGAGATAACATTCGATATCTGTTGACATGGATGCCGACGGCTTCCGCGGCAACTTCCTCTTCCCGAATTGCCTGCAATGCCAGGCCGATGTTGGAACGGAACACAATGGCGACGATCCCCAGCAGTATCACAAAATACGCAAATACAAGATAATATGAAACAATGATTCCGGACCCGAAATCGACATGAAAAGCGTGGATGTTAAATGACGGCGGGCCGGATATGCCGACCAGCCCGAGAGATCCCCGGGTCACTGCATCCCAGTTGTCCGTTATCACCCATGGAATTTCGACGAATGCAAGGGTCGCCAGCGCAAAATAAGCGCCCCTTAAGCGCAGGCAAATCAATCCCATGATTAACCCCAATCCCGTTGCGATCAAACCGGCCAAGGGAATGGTGACCCATAAGGGCAAACCCAGATCAAGGCCCAACAAGGCAGAGCCATAGGCGCCCGCGCCAAAAAACGCCGCATGGCCTAAGGAAATTGAACCGCTGGCACCCAAAAGATTCCACGCCAGTGCCAAAGAGGCCAGAAGCAGGGCATGGGTAAAGACCTGAAGGATGTAGTGGTTGGATTGAACCAGAAGCGGCAATGTGAAAAACAGCAAAAATCCTATAAGAAGTCCTATCCCATAAGTCTTCGATCCACTGATTCGGTTATTTGAAGCCAGCAAGTTCATTTTAAATTGAAAATCTAATGCTCTGCGCCAAGTTAAGGCTAAATGGTTCTGTCTTTGTAATTTCAATCCTCCGATGAACCACGAATAAAGCCAATCTCTTCAGGGGATAATTAAAGCATATTTTTTTGATGATGCTTTTCACCTCATCTTTCCCCGTGGCCCAGGATGCCGTGGGGCCTGAAAGACAAAAGGGCCAGGAGTAAGACAGCACTTACCAGTTCGCGCCAACTGACGCCGAAAAAAACCACGGTAAAAGACTCTGCCAAACCCAAGATCCATCCGGCCAGGATAATGCCGCTGAGACGGCCGACACCGGCAAAAATGGTAATGGTGACGGCCACCAGGGTCGCTTCACGGCCGGTGGACGGATACAGGTAATGAATGCAACCATAAAGGGGTCCTGCGATTCCGATCAGAACCGCGCCGGCGCAAAAAGCCAGTGTGCCCATTGCCGCCACATTGATGCCCGCCAGGGCCGCAGCCTCTTTATCCTGGATGGTGGCCCTCATGGCTTTTCCCAGGTAGGTCCGATACATCAGGATATAAAGCATTAAAAGGATAATCAGAGATAAACCCAGCAATGTCATCTGTGTGTAACTGATATAAACTCCTAAAATTTGAAACCTGCGGCTTAAAACCGGAATTCGTATCAGCCGGTAGTCGCCGGAAAAAAAGAAAAGCATACTGTTTTGAATAACGACGGCGATGCCGAAACTCAATACAATGGAATTCAGCTCCCGAGGCTCATACAAATGAGCAAAAAGGCGCTCGAGCCCCAAACAGATTAAGAGTGTGATCAGGATGGCCGCCGGAAATGTCAGTATAAAAGGAAACGCCCATATTTTCCACAGCCAGTATGACACATAGCCGGCCAGCACCACCAATTCACCATGGGCCAGATTAAAGTTTCGGGTCACTCCGAAAATCAATGCAAACCCCAAAGCGATCAGCGTATAAAAGGAACCCAGCGAGAGACTGGAAACAAAGAGTGTTGTCCACATGGGTTAGTTTCTCTGCCCCCAGGAGGGCATTGGATAGATGTCATGTCCCGAGGCTCGATCCGGCGGGTAGATAACAACAAGCTTTCCCTTTTGAATCTGTGCGATCACATGGTGATAATGTGTTGGATCACCGTTGGCGTCAAAAGATAGATGCTCCATGGGAAGCGCCATATTCAGTTCTGACAGCGCTTGTCGAATATTTTCGCCGTTTAAGGCCTGGCGATTATCCCAAACTTTTTGCATCGCTGCGATAATTGCCCTGGCGGATGTATATCCATGCATGTTGGTGGTGTTCGGCTGGTGATGGTATGTTTTTTGAAAATCACTGACAAAGGACGCAGAGGCTTTCTCCGTACCCGGCATTGTAATACCCGGATTCCAGGCGCAGGTCGTGTAAAGATAGTCGGCGTCATTTCCCAAAGCAGAAATAAAGCTTTCATATGCGATGCCGAACGGACCGATATAGGCCTTGGGGGAGATTCTGTTCTCTTTGAGCTGTCGAATAAAGAGGATGTGATCCGGTGTAAAACCACCGGAAACGATCACATCGATTTTCATGCCAACAAGTTTGGCGATAAGGGGGGTAAAATCGGGTATTCCGGGACGGAATTTCTCCATCAGCCGGACCGTGAAATCCTGCTCTTTAAGGCATTGTTTTAGATCTTGCGCCAGTTCAGTGGAACCCGGGGTGGCAGCATAAAGAATGGCCAGACGCCGGTCTTTAAACTGTTCGGCAATGAATCTGCAGAGCGGTTCGACAAACCCTTGAAGTCTGGATACTCTGAAAAAATAAGGATTTTTATGCGTTGCAAGTTCCTTTTGGAGACTGGCGCTGGCAACATAGGGTATCTTGTATCTTTGGCTGACCGCGGCGATGGGCCCTACCAGTGCATCGACATAACCGCCGGTAAGGGCTGCCACTTTTTCCCAGGTGCACAATTCTTCGGCCCTGGAGATGGCCACGTCCGGACGGCTCTGGTCGTCCCTTGTCACAAGTTCCAACCTTTCACCTCCGACGCCTCCTTTTGCGTTGGCTTCGGCGACGGCCACTTCGATGCCTTGATGGATTTCAATGCCGTTTTTTGCAAATCTGCCGGAAAGAGGATTGATTTCGCCGATTTTGATGACGCCGGCGAAACTTGTTTCAATCGGAAAAATAAGAGATAATAAGCAGAATATGATAAAGATGCCTTTAAGAATCAAGGCCGCAAAATCTCGGTCATTCTTCAATTTCGAGTTCATGATGAAAGCCTCTAATTGTACAGAACCGTCATTGTCCTCACCTTTTGGGCGGGGTCAGAGGCGAGGGGTAAAACGATCTTCATCACGAAAGCATCACCTTGGATCCCACGCTGTTGAGCATAAAGCTTTCGGGGAACTCTTTTTGAAACCGCCGTATCGCCTTCCAGCCGGTGCAGTGCATGGGCATCAGCACATCCGGATCGATTTTTTTCAATGCCTCGACGGTGGGATCAAGGATTTTCTCGAAAAATGGACCCGACAGGTGAAATCCTCCCATGACCGCATGAATCTTTTGCTCTCCCGTGGTTTTTTGTGCAAACATCAATGTGTTGATAATCCCGGCATGGGCGCATCCGGAGACGACCACCAATCCTTTATCCCGGAGTTTAACCACAATGGCCTGATCGTCGATAAATGGATCGAATACCAGTTCTCCGTCTTTCTCCACCAAGGCATTGGGCATTCCTTTTTCAAATTGCGTGATTCGTTCCACCTCTCCGGTGACCATGATCAGACCGTCGGCGATGGTGATGGGCGATTTGCTTTCCGCGATTTCAATATTTTTCTGCTCAAGATCCTTCTTAACCAAGGTTTGAGGGAAAAGGCGTTTGCTGCCGTCCGGCGTGCGCGTATAACGGGGATATTGAAAGGCACCCGGGTGAAGCACCAGCGGAATTGTGCCCGGTATTTTTTCAAGAATATTATAAAGTGATCCGGTGTGGTCCATATGTCCGTGGCTGATGACAATCGTTTCTATTTCTTCGATATTGAGTCCAAGTTGCTCCATATTGTGGAGTACGCCGACCTTTGTGTATCCCGTATCAAAGAGAACGGTGTGTTTTTGACCATTTTGAAAAACGGTCACCAGCAGCGACAAACCATGTTCCGCCAGAAATGTGTCGGCGTTAATTTTGCCCTCTTTGGCCAGGGGGGGGCGGATAATCGTATCGGTACTCGGCAGCAACAGATCCACATAATTGTCCATCAATGTGGTGACTTCAACACGATCCACTGTTTTTAAGGAAACGGAAGGGTTTTGTTTCATGGATTTTCCTCCATTTGATGCAGTTGATTTCACTTCGCCATCTCCCTTCTGCGGAAAATAGCGAGGCAGAAAAAAGCCGACCTAATGTTTATGTCAAAAAAACCAGTATGTAAAGAGATTTATTCACACTCGAAAGTGTCCTTCCGCTGCCTAAGAGACTGCTAAGATTAAAAAAGCCCCTCCCACGCAGAAGCGTGAAAGGGGCTATGTTTTATCGCCTTATTTTTTCGACCGTCAATTATTTAGAGGGTCGCAAATGACGGCGCAAAAGCTTTCCGGTGGGTGTACGCGGCAACTCCGTCCGGTACTCGATGGCCCTTGGGAGTTTGTAAATGGCAATGTGTTCTTTCAAGAATGTTTTGAGTTCTTCGAAAAACTCATCGCTGCCTTCATGACCTTCTTTCAGTACCACAAAGGCTTTGGTAATCTGACCTTTTTCAGGATCCGGAACCCCCACGACACCGGCCTCGGCTACGGCCGGATGTTTTTCGATGGCCTCTTCCACTTCAGCCGGCCCGATACGGTATCCGGAGCTCTTGATCATGTCGTCTTCGCGGGATACAAAGAAAATGTTGCCGTCCCCTTTCATATAGACCGCATCACCCATCTGATTCCAGCCTTTAACCACACCTTTTTTCTGGGATTTGATAAGTTTTTCATTATCTTCGTAAGGTTTCCAGTACAGGCTTCCCGAGGGGCCCTTTAAAACCATGCTGCCGACTTGATCCGGCTTGCAGTCATTCCATTCGGGATCGACCACCCGTACCTTGACGCCGGGCAGGGCTTTGCCGATGGAGTTGGGCATTGGTTCGGGGTTCATAGTGTTGGATGTCACCAGATGAAGCATTTCGGTACCGCCCAGACCTTCCCAGATGGGCATGCCGGTCAGTTTCTGCCAGGCTTCCAGGGTCTCGGCGCCTAAGGCATCTCCGCCGGAAGTATACATACGGATGGAGCTGACGTCATAGTCCTTGAATTTGGGGAACTTCATCAGCCCTCTGTAAGCTGTGGGCAGACCGGTAAGGATGGTAATTTTGTGCTTTTGGATCAGTTCCATCATATCCGCCGGTGTGAACTTTGGAATCAAGGATATGGCAGCACCGCCTTCAAAAGGCATCAAGGTAAAGGTGCCGAACCCGGCGGCAAAAGAGACCGGCGCCGCACCGCCCAGACAATCGCCGGGTTTCATTTTGTATACATGCTTGTTGACCAGTTTGGTTTCGATAACCACCGGACGGACAAAATGGACACAGCCTTTGGGCATGCCGGTGGTGCCGGATGTATAGAGCATTATACCGATGTCGCCGCCCTTTAGCATGGTGGCTTTCAGGTCAGCGGAACCGGCCGCCAGCATCTCTTCATAAACCATGTTTCCGGCGGCCTTTACTTCATCGGCTTTCCCGCCGATGGTAATAACTTTGGTCCCAAATTTAAAATTGGGTTTGGCCTGCTCCACCGGAGGCATCAGCGGGGCATTGACAATAAAAAATTTCATTTCGGCATTGTTGGCCACAAACGCCACTTCTTCACCCGACCACAGCGGTGATGTCGGCACCGGAATGGCACCGATTTTCTCTATGGCAAAAATGGCCACCATGGCCTGAATGGAATTTACCAGGCGAATACCCACGCGGTCCTGGGATTCAACCCCGGCACCTTTAAGACTGTTGCCGAACTTGTTCACCATCTCCTGAAGCTGAGCATAGGTGACGGTCTGGTCCATGAACTTGATGGCAGGATTGCCGCCTCTGCCTTCACGAACATGGCGATCAAGCAAGAAGTCGGCAAGATTTAATTCATCCGGCGTATCGGCAAACTCTTCTGGGACTATGTATTCCGGCCACAACTCTTTTGGCGGCAGCATTTTTTCCGGTATTTTACCCATAGCATAAACCTCCCCTAATTTGATTGTTGTATGATTAATGTAACATGCTTATTTCTCCACAGCCGGGGATGTTTCCCGTTTGTCGTCTGCAAATTTAAGCATTCAATACCCGGCAGACATTCGGGCTTTAAGACCGGCTAATTTTTGGACGTTCACCTCCTTTCTAAAAAAAATGTTGGAAATGTTTGGGATTGATTGGAAACATTTTTATACGCCTATCGGTCAAAAGTGACA
>JBAUWG010000322.1:0-12428 GCA_049583675.1 Desulfobacterales bacterium
AGGATTTTTGTTCGAGATCAAGGCATGCGAAAAAAATAACCACAGGCATATAGTTGATATTCCGAGGATTATTTTTTGAGCATAACGCCGAGATCGGGCAAAAAGACCATTTATGGATGGACACTAAATAAGCGAAACCTCAGGGTCAGATCTTGTAAGCATCAATTTTACTGATCAAATTTTTATAAATCCCTTTCTGTCTTGCGTAGTTTATGGGACCTCCGGTCCATTTAGGAAATCCAGCGCCCAGTATAATGCCGGCATCGAATATGTCGGAATCAGAAACAATGCCTTCATTTAAAATACTGTCCGCGACAACTAAAAAAGGCTTTATTAACCGATCTTGAATTTCAGATTCTGTTACCGATTTACCCACCTTCCTTTTGATAGATGCACTTTCTCCAACCGGTCTATTGTTTTCAAAGCGATAAAAGCCCTCGCCCGTTTTCTGTCCAAGCTTACCGTTAAGGACCAAGTTGTACAGCAGTTCGGGGATCTCTTTCTTAGGATTTTGGGTCAGGTTTTCGCAAACCTGCAAACACACTTCCAGACCAACGATGTCCATTAGCATTATGGGTCCCAAACTCACACCGAATTTTTCCATTGCTTGATCGATGAAGCCCGCCTCAGCGCCGTCGTTCAACAGACGCATGGCTTCTATGATATAAGGTACAAAGGTTCGATTTAGGAGATAACCCGGACTGCTTTTGACCTGTAAGGGCAGTTTGTCAATCTGGCCGATAAATGCGAAGGAACTGTTTAATGCTTCTCGAGCGGTTTTTGGTCCTTTTACAACTTCGACGAGTTTCATCTCTGTCACGGGGTTGAAAAAATGAAGTCCCACTAAGCGTGCCGGGTTTTTTAATGAAGACCCAAGCGCCTTTAGTGAAAGGCTTGAAGTGTTGGTGGCCAGGATTGTTTCACTTTTTATCATTGTCTCGACATATTTCATAAGCATTTGTTTGGGTTCCAGCATTTCGACAATACTTTCAATCACCATGTCGGCATCTGAGATAAATGACCCGTTAGGGTCAGAAATAAGGTTCCTTTCCGATTCAACCCGATTTGTTGCCCTGAAATATTTCCTGGCAAATTCAATCGCCGATTTGATCGTTTCCTCGCTGACGTCTTGTAAAGTTACCCTGATGCCTTTTAAAGCACACCAGGTGGCAATCCCCTTTCCCATGGTGCCGGCCCCTATTACATGGACATGCCGGGCTTTGAATTCGGAGGTTTCGCACGCCTTTTTCAGCCGCTTTTCAAGGTCTGAAACTCTAACAAGATTTTTCTCTTTGAGGCTTGCATCGATGAATTTATTGTCCATCGTTTTCCTTTTAGTTGTTATTTTAATTGGTTGCACTTATTTATAACAACTTGTCGGCAAATTTGTCCACCTTAAAATGTCATTGCACGACGTCCTGCTCCCAAACTCAGTGCGCCGCCACATCCAATTGCCTTTAAATGCTGATTTAATTAATTTATCAATGGACCGTAAACGGCGTCATCCGTATACGTCGCTCGATGGCATTGATCTCCCGGCTGATGGTCGTATGGTGACGGTTGAAACGTCGGCTGATTTCACGTAAACTTAACCCGTAAAGAACTAATATGGGAGATGACATAACGCCGCTCAGATGCTAAATGGGAATAGGACATGATGGGCTCCTTTCGGTTGCGGGTTGTTCTCACTTCCTCACATTACCAGATTGCCTGTCCCGTCCACTGTTCAATTATATGGTTATGATGCACTCATTATCAAACAATTGTCGGATTAAGTCGAGAGTCATTTGATCATCGGAAAGGAACGACCGTGGAAACCGCAAAAAAACCATCATTGTGGATGCGTTTTGTCAGCATCGCCCAGCCTTATTTTTTCCCCCGCACCCGTCATGGCGGGCTGATCACACTTTTGCTCATGCTCATGCTGCTCGTTTTTCTGTTCGGGCTGCTCTTTTTGATTGTCTCCGGGTTTGTTCTGATCGGTCACGCTCTGGACCCCGGCCTGACTGCGAAATTGGCGGCGGGGCTGTTATCTCTGATCAACATCGCTTTCCATTCAAAGATGGGATGGCTGGTTGCGGCCGTCCTGGCCGTTCCTGCTCTTGTCTTTTTGCATTTTGGTCAGCACCTGCGGATCAGAAAGCAGGCTTGGTTACTGCTGGCCATCGTTCTTATGCTGTCCCTTTCCGTCACCGGTATCAATGTGGCCTTCAGTTATATCGGCAATTATTTTACCAATGCCCTGGTGAAAAAAAATGAGAATATGGCCTATCTCTTTGTCACTGTCTATTTCTGCGGTTTTTTGATCGGCATCCCCATCGTCGCTTTTTATGGGTATGTCCGGGATTACCTCGGTATGTGCTGGCGGGAGTGGTTGACCGACGATTTTCTCGGCAAGTATTTCAGTAACCGGAATTATTACGAGGTCGAGACGAATACGCAGATCGACAACCCCGATCAGCGGATCATGGAGGATATCCGTTCGTTTACCCGTACATCCTTGGTCTTTCTGCTAATCCTCCTGGGTTCTTTGATGGATCTGATCTCCTTTACCGGGATTCTCTGGTCGAAATCGGTCCTTTTAGTGGGTGTGGTCTTGGGCTATTCACTGGTGGGCACCCTGCTCACCGCGCTGATCAGCCGGCGGCTTGTCAAACTGAACTTCAATCAACTGCGCTACGAGGCCGATTTCCGATATTCCCTGGTCCATGTTCGGGATAACACCGAGTCCATCGCCTTTTACCAAGGCGAAGACACGGAAATCGCCGAGGTCTCTTCAAGGTTCCGGAGCGTACTGAAAAACTTCAGTCTGCTGATCGGGTGGCAGCGGAACCTGTCGTTCTTTACCACGGCCTACAGTTATCTGCCGGTGGTGCTGCCTTTTCTGGTGCTTTTCCCGCAGTATTTCAGCGGCAAGATCCAGTATGGAGACATGGTTCAGGCCAACTTTGCCTTTGCTCAAGTTTATGGCGCCTTATCCCTGATCGTTTCTCAGATCGATTCGATTACCGGCTTTGCCGCCGGGGTCCAGCGCCTTTCGACCTTTTCCGAGGCCATCGAGCCGGACAAAGTGACAGCGCCGGGCATCCGATCGGAGGCGGCTGACGGCTTTTCCCTGGCGGACATGACCCTGCTGACCCCCAATAAAGAGCGGACCTTGATCAGTGATTTGACAGTTGATCTGGCGCGTGGGGACAACCTGGTGATCGTAGGAGAGAGCGGCGTCGGAAAGAGTTCTTTGCTCCGAGCCATCGCCGGTCTCTGGACCCAGGGCAAAGGGGTGATACGGCGGCCGCCGCTTTCGGATATCTTTTTCCTGCCGCAAAAACCCTATATGCTCCTTGGGACGTTGCGCTCCCAGCTCCTCTATCCCCGGCTTGACCGTGAAATCCCGGAACAACAACTGCGGGATGTCCTCGAAACGGTCCGTCTTGCCGACCTGCCGGAGCGGGTCGGGGGCTTTGATATGGAGCTGGATTGGGCCGATGTCTTGTCATTGGGCGAACAGCAGCGGTTGGCCTTTGCCCGCCTGCTCATCAATCATCCCCGCTTTGCGGTCATGGACGAGGCCACCAGCGCCCTGGATATCGAAAACGAAGCCAACCTTTACCGCAAACTGCAGGAGCTGGGGGTCCATTATATCAGTGTCGGTCACCGCGCGAGCATCCTCGGCTTTCATAGCCGGGTGCTTGATCTCCATGGCCGGGATAACTGGCGCCTGTTGCCGGTTGCTGATTATCGACCGGCAATCTCGTGATGATTTCCTTATATTTTATGAGGACTTGCCTTTTTTACAAATATGGAAGAAATAAGATATATGTACTGTAATATGATTTTTTGATGCGATTGTTTTAAAAACAGCTTTGCGCCACTCAATATTTCATAGGTGATCATATGGGCATCCAGCAGAACAACACCACTTCATCCCAGGACCATCCTCACGGCAAATCTCTTGAGGAGGTGCACAGTACCGTAGAGACGCGGTATCCTAAATTATGGAAACGCATATTTGCCTTTGCGGGTCCCGCCTATTTGGTGAGCGTGGGGTACATGGATCCTGGCAACTGGGCGACCGACCTGGAAGGCGGATCACGTTTCGGATATAAGCTGATCTGGGTGATCCTGATGTCGAACCTGATGGCGGTGCTCTTGCAGACATTGGCGGCGCGTCTCGGGATTGTCACGGGCAAGGACCTGGCGCAGGCCTGCCGATCGGAATATTCAAAAGCGGCCTCGTTCGCACTTTGGATATTTTGCGAGATCGCGATTGCCGCGACCGACCTTGCGGAATTGCTGGGCACCGTCCTCGGGTTGAATCTTCTTTTCGGGCTTCCCTTGCTCTGGGGAGCGCTGGTCACGCTGTTCGATACCTTCCTGCTGCTCGCGATCCAGAAATTGGGCATTCGCAAGATGGAGGCATTCATTTTGTCGCTGATCTCCGTCATTGCCGGCGGTTTCATCGTGAACCTGTTTCTGGCAAAACCGGATTGGGGCATGGCTGCAGCCGGGCTCGCCCCCTCCCTGCCTGCGGGGTCCTTGTACATCATTCTCGGAATTATCGGGGCGACCGTAATGCCGCACAATCTTTACCTACATTCCTCGCTGGTACAGACGCGCCGGGTGTCGCGGACCGCCGATTCGAAATCCCAGGCTTGCAGGTTTAACCTCCTCGATTCCACCATCGCTTTAAATGCGGCTTTTTTTGTCAACGCGGCGATCCTTGTCCTTGCCGCGGCCGTGTTTTATCGTCATGGGGTTGTCGTAACCGAGATCCAGCAGGCTGACAAGTTGCTCGAACAGCTTCTCGGCACCCATGCCGCCTCCATCGCTTTCGGACTGGCGCTGATCTCATCAGGCCAAAGCTCGACCTTGACGGGCACGCTGGCGGGACAAATCGTGATGGAAGGATTTGTTAAGATTCGGCTGAGACCCTACATGCGTCGCCTGATCACGCGGTTAATCGCAGTGCTGCCGGCGGTGTTCGTTATTTTGATATCAGGAGATAAGGGAACGTACCAACTCCTGATTCTGAGCCAGGTGATTCTCAGCCTGCAGTTGCCGTTTGCCGTGGTTCCGCTGGTGCATTTCACCGGCGATAAGTTGAAAATGGGTTCCTTCGCCAGTAAATGGTGGGTAAAAATTTTAGCATGGATAACTTCCGTCATCATCATCATACTGAACGGCAAACTGGTATATGACCAAATCATGGAGTGGATTAAAGGTGGCGCGCCACTTTTGGTTTCGATCCTGACCATTGGCATTGCGGCGGCGATATCGATTTTTCTTGTGTACATCATCATGCTTCCGTTGATCCGTGGGGCAAAGAGCTGGGAAGAAGATAAACCGACGGGAGCCTTAGCGGTTATAGAGGGAATTGAAACCCATCCCGTAAAGCATATTGCAGCGGCACTGGGACGGGAGAGTGGCGATGCAGCGATTGTCAGCCGCGCCCTCTCTCTGGCAAAGGCGGAAAAAGCGAGGCTCACCTTGATTCATGTATCCGATTCCGCTTCGGCGCAGGTCTACAGCAGCGATGTATATGACGAACATACGCGCGAAGATGAACAATACCTGTCGGAAATCGCGGCAGAGGTGCGCGCTGCCGGAGTGGTGGTGGAGATTGCGCTCGCCCACGGTGACCCCTCCAAAGAACTGATCAACTATGCCGCATCGCACAAAGTAGACATGCTGGTCATGGGGTCGCACGGGCACCGCTTGCTGGGTGACCTTTTATGGGGCCAGACCGTGGATCCAGTGCGTCACCAGGTGGAGATCCCGGTGTTGGTGGTACGATAAAAAAAAATTCCGCCCATCCGGGCAGGCGCAAGATTGAAGACTTGAAAACCACATCAACATGAAGATGTCCGCTAAAATGGTTGACGCAGCCACCCATTAAAAGTACAAATATGCGAACTTAAAATAAATTGGTGGATGCCATCCACTTATCATTCAGCCAAGGAGGATTCAGACATGGCAAATTTAAAAGGGACACGGACCGAAAAAAATTTATTAACTGCATTTGCAGGTGAGTCGCAGGCTCGCAACCGTTATACTTACTTTGCCAGCAAGGCGAAAAAAGAGGGCTATGTGCAGATGTCGGATATTTTTACGGAAACAGCCAACCAGGAAAAGGAACACGCTAAGCGGCTATTCAAATTTCTACAAGGCGGTGAAGTGGAGATTTTGGCGGCTTTTCCCGCGGGTGTTATCGGGACAACACTTGAGAACTTAAAGGCTTCTGCTGCGGGAGAACATTTTGAGTATGCCGAAATGTATCCCGAATTCGCAAAAACCGCACGCGAAGAAGGATTTAATGGCATTGCCGACGTAATGGAAGCGATTGCTGTTGCAGAAAAGCAGCATGAGAAGCGATATCTTGACCTTGCCGCCAATATTGAAGCGGCTCGCGTTTTCAAACGGGATGAAAAGGTTACCTGGCGCTGTCGCAACTGCGGTTATCTGCATGAAGGGAATGAAGCCCCTGAAAAATGTCCGGCTTGTGATCACCCGCAGGCCCATTTTGAGTTGTTGGGTGAGAACTACTAGAAGCTATATCAAAATAAAGATTTTGATTCAAAATCAAGGCGGAGCCGAGTATTAACCCGCAGGCATACTCAGGTATGTCAAGGACTTAAAACGAGGCTCCAACGCCGAAGTTGGGCCAAAAGATTATTTTGAGATAGCTTCTAATTTTAATCTTGCAAGGTCTATTGCCACTTTGTTACGTTTTAATTGCAGATATCAACACCGGGGCCTTAAGGCCGAGATTGATGGTATCTCAGTTGTTAATGCCCTTAATCGATATTGATTTAATACTTTGCGAATATATAGTTTTTTTTTTGAGCTCCCCCATTTTATAGCCACATGCTTCAAGCTCACACCCATGTAATAATATTTAAAGTTAACATGTAAATCGCAAAGGTGTATTATAAAAAGCCTTCTTAATTAAAATGATAGTTTAACCTTTCATTTTAGGGTTATATCTATTATTTTACATTAAAATGGTGTGGGCGAATGAGAATACTTTCTGTTTCAGACTTTGTTATATCCGATCTGTATGATAATTTTGAGGTTGAGCGGTTTCCAAAAATCGACCTGATCCTTTCATGTGGAGACCTGCCTCCGGAATACCTCTCTAATCTTTGCACTTCGTTTAACGCCCCCCTTTATTATGTACGCGGGAATCATGATATCCGATATGATTCAAAGCCTCCTGGCGGATGTATCGACCTGAATACAAGAGTAATACAATTCCAAGGGATCAAAATGCTGGGTCTTGAAGGGTCGCGCTGGTACAGTGGAGGACCGCATCAGTATACCGAAAAAGAAATGTGGAAGACGATCCGAAGCCTTCGACCCAAAATTTGGTGGCAAAAAGGAATCGACATTATTATCACCCATGCACCACCACGTTATATCCATGATGCAGAAGATCTATGTCACAGAGGGTTTAAAAGTTTCCGCTGGCTCATTGACCACTACTGCCCGAACTATTTTATCCATGGCCACATTCATGTAGAGTTCAGTGATCCCTCCGAACGTATAACAAAAATTAACAAAACTAAAGTTGTCAACACGTATGGCTATTACCTTTTTGAAATCAATACTGATCACGTTTCGGAATAAACTGTTAAACGCCTGGAATGGCAGCACCCGTGATCGATTTGCAAAATCTTTCATGGAAGACCAACAAAAAGAAGAAGCCTTTGATCACAAACCAAAGGGATTCCGTTCGGTGTCGGTCGAGCAGATAGTGGGAAGTGTGGGACGATATCATGACTTTGATAATAAGTTCCGATTAATGCGGCACATGCCTTCTGACAGGTTTGAAGTCATAAAGCATGCAATGAAAAGCGGTAAACGCCTTCCCCCGGTCAAACTCTATCAAATCAAGGATGAATACTACGTTCTGGATGGAAATCACCGTATTGCAGCTGCAAAAGAAATCGGTCTCCTTGAAATCAATGCGGAAATCGTGGAATTTATTCCGTCCAAAGATACTCTGGAAAATATTATCTATCGAGAAAAAAGCGAATTTAAAGAAATCGCCAGGCTACCGCACCCAATAAATCTGACGGAAGTTGGCCAGTATATCCATCTTATTAAACAGATTTCAAAGCACCAGGAATTTTTAACGCATGAGACAGCAAAATCGGTTTCATTTGAAAGCGCAGCGAAAGACTGGTATCAAACTATCTATCAACCCTTGAATAATCTTATCAACCAAGGAGGTCTCCTTGAGGCTTTCCCTGGACGGACGATTGCAGACCTTTATGCTTATATTTCAATTCATCAATGGAACAATCGAAGATCGCGAAATTATGGAAGCCCAATAGACCGCTTCATGACCGATAACATGGAGGAATTTAGAAAGAAAATGTCAAATACAAAAGAGATCGAGTATCCTGAGATGCAGCGAGGAATTACGGCGTTCATTCTGATAAATGTTAAATCAAAAAATGAGTTTAAAATAATGGATAAACTTTATGCGCTGAAAGAAGTACAGGAAGTTCATTCCGTTCATGGCGAAGTTGATCTCCTTGTAAAGGTTATGTTGACACGAGACCTGCTGTCCTCTGATGCTGAAATCATCGGTCAGTTTGTTCATAATAAGGTTAGAAGTATTTCGGGGGTAACCAGTACTGTGACACTCATTCCCGGCGTTTCAAAGATGAAGGAAAAATAGACATCTTGTCATCAATATAAAGTGGTGAACGTTCTGCACGAACGTCCTCCATGATATCAGGAAGCCTCAGGTCTCTTGGACCCGGGGAGGAAAAACGACAGCACAAGGCAGATAATGCAAATGCCTCTTTCAAATTAGACCGCCGGTCGGACATAGGTAAACGAATGATGCGCCAACAGCGTGCCCTCGCCATTCACGCACTCGGCCACTCCAAAAATCAAACGCCGACCTAATTTCAGCGTTCTGGCCGTGCAGTAAAAACCCTCTCTCTTGGCCCCATTTAAAAAAGATGTTTTCATCTCGGCGGTCACGGCCATCTCTACACGACCCAGCTGGGTCATTATGGCAAGCCACATTGCCATATCCGCTGCCGCCATAAAGACCGGACCACAAACGAGTCCGCCAGGCCGAACATATTTTTCTTGAAATGGAACATAGATCGTACATTCGCCATCGCCGTAGTCATGGACGCTGAAGCGATAATCTGCAACAAAGGTAGAATCAGCCAAAACTTGCTCTAATTCTTTTTTACTTAACCCCGGTTTATATGCCATGATGATAAATCCTCGCAAAATTTCTTGAAGCCATCTCAAATTTTGGAATTTCGGTCGAGATCTCCCGCCAAGATCTGCGGGGTTTTGCTCCGGAATCAAAACCACCGCTGGGGAGGTTTTGAAACCACTTCTAAACAAATGAACCTACCCGCAACGATTTTCGGACTGGAGGAGAAATTGACTCATTTGCAGTCCGGATTATCTTCCAAACAACTTACATCAAGAATACGCTCCAGTTTTCCATCAACAAAAGCTAAGTAGTACACATGATCTACTTGATTCAATTGATAAACCCAAACACGGCCAGGTTGGTCTATAAATTGTGTTGTTTTTATAGGTTCACCACATTTTTTCAAAACGTCCCGGGCGAGGTCTCCGATAGAAACAATATCGACACTACATTGCAGCGCAGAGACATCTGTGCCATCAGGCAACGTACGCGATATGTTATCGGCAGCTACAATAAAAAACGCAAATATGAACAAGGTAAGTGTTTTAGTGAGTGTTGTAAGGCTCATTAGAATCTCCATTCCCCGGGTGCTTGGACCGCCTGTTAATCAACCATTTCGCTGAACTGAACTCGGGGCACGATGTCGGTGTAGTTGGGAACATCTGCCATCAGCTGATCACCTACTGATGCAAATGCCTCTTGAAACTGATCAAGTGAATCGAATATCAGATGAGCGGCTGCAACCAATAGAGAAAGTTCGCCGGGTCCGCCGGCGATGCCCTTATCAACTTCGGCTCGGACCAAACCAAATGGTCCAAGTGTTGCGCGCACAAAAGGTATGTGCTTTCTGGCGTAATAGTCATGATCGAAACGAGCCCCTTCCTTTTGCGGATAAAGTATAGACACCCTAATCATTGATTTCCTCCTCATTAATTTATTTATCACAGTTATTCCCTTTTTCAAATAAGCTTGACATGATCGCATACATAGGTCAACGAGAGATACTAACCCAGATTCGAATAGCGTCAGATTTTTAGACTAATCAATATCTTTCTTATTGAGTTATGTTTCAAAGTACGGTTGTTCAGTTATTAAATTAATAATAAAATAACCCAAAATCACGATAAGATGAAAACAAACATAGCGCTTGAAGGAATCTGTAGGGGAAAACCTTCAGACGATGCGGTAATGTTGCGGGCGGTTTATTACGCTGTGCTTTTTTTGAAAGGATATACTTTCGGATTTGTCCCGGGAAGGTAGAAGCTATTTCAAAATTAGGATTTTTGGCCGAGATATCCCGCCAAGATCTGCGGGACAAGAACGCGAAGCCGAGAATCAACCCGCAGACATACTCAAGTATGTCGAGGACTTGATACGAGGACTCAACGCCGATATCGGACGAAAAGACTTTATTGAGGTGGTTTCTAGTAAAGCAAAGCCCCTAGGGGTGCCAATTCCCGAGGGGCTACTGTGGGGGTGGTAACTTTAAGGAGGAACTTTTTATTAGCTTCTAGCTACCGATTAAAATATTGCAAATATCATTCCATCTTAGCTGTTTTTGCGCTGTACTTATATTTTTATGTAATTAAACAAGACAATTATATCAATTTAAATATTTGATAAGCAGTGCCAATTCATATTAATATATCTCAAAATATGAAGTGAACCTAAAAAACGTATGAAAAGTCCTACATAACACCAATTCCAAGGGATAGGCGCTGAAGGCTGAAAATGAATTCATAGGCTCATTTTTATCGCTTAACGACCAATACCGGTTTTTTGCATTTTCTGACCACTTTTTCTGCCACAGAACCGAGCAGCATTTCTTCAATGTTACTTTTTCCATGGGAACCGATGATTATTATCGATATATTTTCTTTTTGTTCAGCTTTTAATATTTCCTTTAGCGGGACCCCGAATTCTATCCTGGATGTGACTTTAAATCCACAATCTTTCAATTTGTCTTTGATTTCAACCATTTTTTTTGTGGTTTCATCCTTCAACTTCTGCTTCAGGTCTTTATCACCGCAATATTCATCAAATACATACAGATAACTGAATTGGAGATCCCTTTCATCAATTACATGAAGCACTAAAATCTCGTCTACTCCACTTTCTTTCAGTTGCCTTATGTATTCTATTGCGATTTTTGATACGTCCGAAAAGTCTGTTGGATATAGTATTTTTCTAAACATATTTAAAGTTCCTTAGAAGTTTTTTCTTAAACGTTTTGCTGCATACCACATTACATTCATGCGGCCCATGTGATCGCAATACCAAGGATAAACCGTCCCACGGTAGGTGATCTGTAGTTCCGCCACAGTCGATTCCTCCTGATTACTCCCAAGAAACCACTTCTAGAGAATTTTTATCCGGTATACCATCTACGATAATCGCATTTATACATCCAATGCTTTGTAAAAAAGAACACGGTCTTCGCCCCTCCCGTCGAAGTTTTCAGCCACCGGAATGCCGTCTACATTTTTTGATCCGGGTTCGATAGAAAAGCCCATGCGGAGGTGAAATGAGACCGATTCTTTATTAACCGGGGATGTGACACAACGGACGACATTGCAGCCCAGTTTCTTTGTTGAATTATAGAACCGTTCATAGAGCGCACGCCCTAAACCTTTCTTTCGGAAATCTGGATGTACACCTGCAAAATGAATATATGCTTCATTGCTGAAAGTCTGTGAAACGAAACCGACGAGAAAACCTATGATATTTTCACCTTGCTCGGTTGCAAAACTGGTTTGGCGAAAGTGAACGAAGAAAAGTTTGGGCAGCATATCCGCCATTTTTCTGCCGCCCCACCAATCGTTGATAACGGAAATAATGTACGGATAGTCGGATGGCTCCAAATGGCGTATGTGAAATTCTGCCGTCATATCATCTTTAAACCTTGGCAGTGATTAGAATTAAAAAGAAAACACCTTATCCGCCTCCATGGACAACTCATAAAGATCATCCATCCAGGCAATAGGACAGGAACTCGATCCATCCAGACCGTGGAATTTCATGCACACCCCTCAGACATAAAAACCCCACTTTCAATTTGAGAAATGGGGTTCAATATCTTCACATATGCTTCCCCTTTATATAAAGTTAAAGCAATTAATTGGAATTGGTATATTTTTTACATATATTCAGCTTAAATTGTCAAGGGCATTGTAAAGATCTCCCTTTTGTGAAAATCCCAAGTTCAAGTTTGGATTCTGTGACCAGCAGACTGTAAAAG
>JBAUWG010000323.1:0-2826 GCA_049583675.1 Desulfobacterales bacterium
AACGGCTCAGGAATGTGTTTAGAAACATTCAAAAGGAGGAGGATGAATGATGCGAATCGGGAAAATCGTTTTTAACCTTGTTGTCTGCGGATTGTTTGTGGTAGGATGCAATAGTTCCGACTCGACCAAAAATAAGTTTGAAAAAGAGGTGGATAACGAACAGGCAGCCGTCAAACTGGTCCGAGAAATGCGGCGTGGGAACTATAATGTCATTACCGCCAAAGAACTCAAAGATTTGATGGGCTCCGAAAAGAACCTGCTTATAATCGATACCATGCCCTATGACGCCAGCTACAAAAAAGCACATGTTCCCGGCGCCAATCAGTTTCTGTTTCCCATTCCCGAGATGAAAGAATGGAATTCCAAAGAAACCGATGGAAAAACCCTGGATGATTACAAGGCACTTTTAGGTCCGGATAAAGATAAAGCCATCGTGGTCTACTGCGGATTTGTCAAGTGTACCCGGAGCCATAACGGGGCCATGTGGGCTGTAAAATTAGGCTATAAAAACGTGTTGCGTTTTCCCGGCGGTATTTTTGCCTGGCGAGGGGCCGGGTATCCTGTTGAGAAGGCCGGATAACGGATTCAAATGCAATTCTCTTGCGGCGCACGCTGGCAGGTATCGCGAGGGCGTGTGCCGCTCAAGTTTTTAATTTGGCGGATAAAGGAAGCGATCTTTTGGAAACCGATATCGAAGCATTGTTGAACAAAATTCGCATTCGAACTGAAAACCTGTTCATGACCAATCAATTGATGTGTTCCGAAGCGGTGCTGAGGGTATTGAATCAAGGGCTTAATGGAAGGTTGCCCTCTGAAATTGCTGTTCGGCTTACCTCGGGTTTGCCCGAGGGTTTTGGAGGCAGCGGATGCACATGCGGAGCGTTAAGCGCCGGTGTGATCGCCCTGGGGTTGTTTCTGGGTCGCAATGGGCCCGGCATTTTGAACAACCGGAGGGTTTACGCGGCTTCGAAAGAACTCCATGATCATTTTAAAAACCATTTCGGTGCGACGTGCTGTAGGGTTCTGACAAAGAACATTGAACTCGGCACAAAACGCCATTTCCAGCTTTGTGCCCATCGTGCCGGCGAAGTCGCCGAAAAGGCCGCCCGCATCATCCTCAAACAAAAACCAAAAGTGCTTGAACAGATCGACTGGATGTATTTAAGCCGGACCGACTCAAAGATGAGGGCTCGGATAAAGCGCTTTGCCAACACCTTTGGATAATTGACCGTCGAATCGTTTTCAAACCTGGAGAATTCAGACAGTGAAACTGAAGCTTTTTAATAAACCAACCCTGCTGAGCCTCTCGAAAACCTGTGGTTGAGCCGCAAAAATCGACCCGGTCGGGCTCAGTGATTTATTGGCGAGTCTTCCAAAGCATCAAGACCCAAATTTGTTGGCAGGATATGAAACCAGTGATGATGCCGGAGTTTATCGTTTGACTGACGATTTGGCCGTTATTATGACCGTGGATTACATTACTCCGCCGGTAGACGACCCGTATGTTTATGGCCAGATCGCCGCCGCCAACGCCATCAGCGATGTCTACGCCATGGGCGGACGCCCCATTGCCTGCCTGAATCTGGTGAGTTTTCCTGCCAAGCGATTGCCCCCTGAAGTTCTTCACAAAATCGTTGCCGGCGCTTTGAGCAAGATTAACGAGGCCGAGGCTGTTTTGGCCGGAGGGCATTCCATTGAAGATGATGAGCCTAAATTTGGGCTGGCGGTGACCGGCATCGTTCATCCCGATAGATTCTGGAGCAACAAGGGCGCTCAACCCGGAGATATTCTGATACTGACCAAGCCCCTCGGAAGCGGCGTGCTGTTTAACGCCAATTTAAAAAATTGGGTTTCCCAAAAGGCCATGGATGCCTGTGTGGAAATCCTGACAATGCTCAACAGAACTGCGGCAGAGGTGTTATCCGAATTTGAAATTCACGCCGCTACCGACATCACCGGTTTTGGACTGGCAGGACATGGTTTTGAGATGGCTAAAGCATCCGGCGTCTGTCTTAACATCAGCATCAAGGATCTTCCCGTTATGGACGAGGCATTGGCGGTTTATGAAAAAGGGATGACCACCGGCACCAATGTGTTTAACCGGAAGATGGTCCAAGGGCATCTTCAGTTTGAAACCCGTCTTCCCTTCTGGCATGAAGAAATCGTATTCGATCCCCAGACCAGCGGCGGTCTGCTCGTCTCGGTGCCGGAGAGTCAAGGCAAAGAGATCACCTATGCGCTTAATGCCAAAGGGGTGACGGCGGCCAAAATTATCGGCAGCGTCCATGATCTGAAATCAGGGATTTATCTGAAATTCATTTAAATCAGATACCGGTATTCAAGCCTTAACTTTCAACGGTAAACCGCTTAATAATCTATTCGGTCGTATGATAATCCTTCCAAATTCCAAAATATCACGCCTTTCGGCGCATGAAGATAATATGGTTTACAAAAAATCATTGAAATAATTTCATTGATACCTGTATACTTATAATTCAAGTTCCGCACCCTAAAATATCCCCATAAAATGATCCGGAGGCGATGATGTGCGATATTTTCGCGATATCGGCGGGATATAATTATACTCCTCAAGAATATCTGCCGATATTTGCAGAAAAAGGCCAGCATAACATGAACGGCTGGGGAATCGGTTTTTTCCGAGAGGATCAGGCCTTTGTTGAAAAATCGGATGAACAGGTATTTTCAAATCAGCAGGTTCACGAAAGTTTCCAAAGGCTGGCGAGGGTCATCGACAGCCGGATCATCATATCTCACGTGAATTGCCCTAAAAGCGGCAGCCTTCATCTCTCGCACAAACATCCGCTC
>JBAUWG010000324.1:0-5851 GCA_049583675.1 Desulfobacterales bacterium
GTGCTGGATGACTTTTTTTACAAACCCGCACTGGAGCCGTTAATTGAAGTCGCGGACATCATAAAAATCGATGTTCAAGCCACCCCATTGGAGGAGGTTGGTGATATTGTCAAAAAAATGACGACAAAAGGTGTCGATCTTTTGGCTGAAAAAGTGGAAACTCATGCTGAATTCAAAAAAGCCCTTGAAATGGGATTTCGATATTTTCAGGGGTTTTTTTTCAGTAAACCGGAAGTTTTGAAAAGCAAGGAAATTTCCACATCCCAGATGCATCTTTTGGAAATTATGGCCGAGGTCAATAAAGAGGATTTTGAATTTGACAAGCTGGAAAAAATGATCGTCAGAGATGCGTCCATATCCTATAAGCTGATGCGATTGATCAATTCGGCATTCTACAAACGGGCCAAAGAAATTTCCTCCATTCGGCAAGCCATTATTATGATCGGCGAGACGGGTGTCCGGCGCTTTTTATCTTTAATCGCCATGGCGGGATTGGCTTCCGGAAAACCCGATGAATTAATAAAGGTTTCGCTGATCCGGGCGAAATTCTGTGAACTTCTGGGAAATCATATCGGCAGCAGAACGGATCCATCCGAGCTCTTCACTCTGGGCTTGTTTTCGCTAATCGATGCGATTATGGATGATTCCATGGAGAACCTCATGTCTCAAATTCCCCTATCCAGCGGCATCAAGGATGTTCTCATATCCAAAGACGGTGACTTGGGGAATTTTTTAATATTGATCGAATCCTATGAAAAGGGCGATTGGGAACAAATCCAAAAAATTACGGGCAATATTGGGATCGATGAAGACGATCTTCCCCGCCATTACATGGAATCCCTGAACTGGGCGGACAGTCTGAACGTTCTCCAGTAAGTCGCTTCAAATCTTTCATTAGAAGCCATCTCAAAAAAGTCTTTTCGTCCGATCCGCCGGAGGCGGACAAGTATCGGCGTTGAGCCTTCGTCTCAAATCTTCGACATACTTGGGTATGCCTGCGGGTTGATTCTCCGCCTCGCCTTGATCGCGATCAAAAATCCTAACTTTGAGATAACTTCTGGTGTCTATCCATCCTTGACACATCGCCATTCCCATTATACTAGTGTCTTTATTCCATAATTCATTGAATTTATCCATTTTAATGAAGCATCGGGATGTTTTGTCCGAAACATTGAAAATTAATGGATTGAATATCGAAGATTTGATAAAGGCGATGAACACGGTTAAAAAAGATACGATCGATTTCAGAAGGTTGAAAATTTTGGTGCCAGACAGGATTGATGCTGCCGAGAATCGGGATCTAAGGGAGCTGTTTGAATCCATTATTAACAAAATTTTAATAAAGGATGGATACCGTGCCGACGGCATTCGTCATGCAGATCCTCATCTAATGGAACTGGACATCGAGGGAAAACACCTTGAGGACGGCTTCCCGTTTTATGCGGTCTGCAGGTATTCAGAAACGGCCGTGTCGGAGCGGGACCTTCAGGCGCTTTACGGCAGATATATGATAAGATGGCACGACGACCACCGATGTCACGGTCTTTTCATAGTTTTGCCCGGTTTTGACGAACCTGCCGGGAAGTTTTATCGGCAACACATCGAGAATAAAGAGCAGGTTACCACCTTTTTGTACGAAGAAGACGACGTCTTGAAAAAGATTTCAGAAATGCCGGGACATGTCGGCCCGAAGCATCTTGTCGATCAAATACCTCCGGACAATGGTGACATTGGTGAAAGCATATTGCTTTACACAAAAAGGGGTATGTTCTGGGCCATGTTCATGACTTCTCACGGAAAGAACTTGCCGGATAAAATCGCCTTCTTTGACGCCAAAGGTGCGCTGATATCGGATCGGTCCGTCATTGATTTTCTCGTGAAACTGTATCCCCGGCTGGCAGATTTTGTCCATATTCTGATGGATAAGACGGTCTGGCTTCAGGCGGATCTGTTCCCGGATACAGATCCGGTTGAAGACGTCAGCGAAAGCGTCACCTGTTTCGAATATCCATTCCCTGCATCACCAAAATATTTTGTGGGAAGAAAATCCTTTCTCAACATTCTCGATACTTTCACCCATCAAATCCTTTGCCGCCAGACCAAAGACCGGGGCATTGTCATCGAAGCCCCATTGGGCTGGGGAAAAAGTTCAATGATTCTGGCGAGTGCTGCACAGGTGCAAAAGAACGGCCATCTCGCCGTTGCCGTTGATTGTCGAACGGCATCGTCATCCACGTTCGTCCATAGTGTCATCGATCATGCCGCTTTAAAATTTAGGGATTTTGATGGAGGAAACAGCCCAGAAGATCAAAGAAAATCGACACCGGCATTCGGCGACGCTGTACAATGGATTCTCGATATCGGTCAGAAGCTCGAATCTCTGAACAAACTGATGTTCATCCTCCTGGATCAGTTTGAACATGTTTTCTTTTTGCCGAACGTACGCCGCCGGGTTAAAGATCTTTTTCTGAAGATCATGGATAAACAAACGAATATTGTTATGGGATTCTCGTGGGACAGAGCGTCTGTTCTTTCAGATGGGACGTTTTCCGACCATGAATTTGATGCGGTTGCCGATAACTGCCGGAAAATGATGTTGCCCGCTTTTTCAAAGTCTGAAATCGGTGCGCTATTAAACAGACTTGCCAAGGAATTGGACGAGCCGTTGACAAAAGATCTTCGATCCTTTCTTCATAAATTTTCACAAGGATATCCCTGGCTCCTGAAAATGCTTTGCTTTCATGTCAAGATTGCACGTCATTCCGGGATTCCGCAGCCGGCTGTGCCGGGGATTCTTTTGGGCATTGAAGAACTCTTTCAGCAGGAATTTCAACATCTGTCCGATGCCGAAAGCCATGCCTTGCATCAAATCGCCGAATCGGTTCCCGGACGATTTTCAGCGTCTTTTGAAACCATCGATCATCAGGTGATTCAAAGCCTGATCCGCCGGGGATTGATCAAACGCATGGGTATGACCGCGGGCGTTTCATGGAATATTTTACGATATTATTTAAATGCCGGCAAATTACCCTTTCGTGATCATTTTCTTTTCAATACCGCCGTTGGACCGGTGGTCGACGCACTGAGGATACTTTCTGACGCCGGCGGCATTCTTGATATTCCCGGATTCAAAATCCGGACCGGACTGCCCGGCCATGCGTTTTACAGTCTTGCAAAGGATATGGATCTGGCAGGGCTTGTCACATTCAGTCAAGGCAAGGTATTTTTGAACCTCGACATGGCCGGCAAGGGCCAGGACCTGGCCGTCGTGCTGAGAAATTCTTTGAGGCGCCGCTTATCTGAAGACCCTTCGATATCTAAGATCTTAAAAAACCTCAAAAATAACCATGAACTGGCATTATTCGACATCTCCACCCTTCTCGAGACACTGTTTCCCTCGATAAAGATCAAAAAACGCGCCTGGTTAACCCATGCACAGATATTGGGACAATGGCTGGATGCCGCCGATCTGGTGCTGTTGGACAAAATAAACAAAAAGCTGGTATACTTTGATCCGGAGTCGGAAATTCGTGAGCGAGACCTTTTTCTGCCCCGGCGGCGTGGGGGTAAAATCCCAAGGGTTCCCTATGCTCCGGTTGAAGACATTGCCGTACGTTTTGTTCAAGCGCTTCAGGGAGACGGAATTGTGGATTGGACGGGACTTTCAAAAAATACGATCTTCGGTGCCTTGGCTGCTCTTGAGGATTTGGGATTCATCCAAAGAAAGACACCATTGATCAAAGTATTGCCAAGAGCAAAAGCCTTTTTTGCGCATCCGGATCAACGCCCGCTGTTGTTTGCAGAAGGTGCGCTGCAATTGAGGTCGTTTTCCGCGTTTATCGAAATCCTTAAATCCAAACAGAACATGGGAAGCACCCTTTCGGAATTGGGGCATGAGCTTCGTAACAAACTGGGAACACGATGGGAACAGAGCACTTCGGAAACCCTTGCCAAAATTATGCTGAATTGGGCTCGCCATGCAAACCTTGCACCGGGTGCATTTAAATCGATTCGAAAAGGGCCGATCAAAGGCTGGAAAAGGAAAAAAGACACTCAAATGTCGCTTTTCTAAAGGTGTTTTTAAAAAGATGATTTTATTTAAGATAATTGGGGTATAAAGCTTACGAAACGTGGACTTATGAACCATAAAACAAGAAGCAACAGATTCTGGACAGGCGTCCCGCCGTGGATATTTATCGGCGCAGTGTTCGTCTTGTTCCCGATTTTTGCGATTATGACCATACAGAACATTCACCGCCAGGACCAGAACATGACACGGCTTTTGCTCGAAAAAGGAGCGGCGCTGATCCGGTCTTTTGAAGCCGGCACACGCACAGGAATGGGATTGAGTTGGAATGAATTCCAACTGCAGAAACTTCTTACCGAAACCGCCCAGCAGCCCGATATCCGTTATCTGATGGTCACGGATGAAAATGGGACCATTCTTGCTCATGATAATCCCGACGATATCGGCCGAAAACATGGAAAAGGGCTCAACCTCAAGAAAATTTCAAACAGTAAAACGGTTCATTGGCGAATCGTTCGGGACAAAGAGGGCAAGAAAATATTTGAAGTTTTTAGTGAATTTTCTCCCATTGGACGAGGTCCGGGCATGGGGAGCGATCACATGATGATGCACATGTGGTTTCAGCGGAGAATGAATGAAAGGATGGATGTTCCTCCTTTGAAACCGATCATTTTTGTGGGTCTAGACATGGCGTCGGTCGAAGATGCCATCCGGTCGGATAGCCGGCACACCATTATCATGGGCATTATTCTTCTTTTCATCGGATTTTCCGGCATTATCCTGCTTTTCTTGGCTCAGAGTTACCGGGCCGCCCGGTCGTCTCTTTCAAGAATCAAGGCATTTTCAGATAATCTTGTGGAAAATATGCCCATCGGCCTCGTGGCGCTGGACAATTACCAAAGGATCACCTCCTTAAATAATGCGGCGGCATCCATTTTGAAGCGATTGCCGGCGGAATTGATTGGAGAAAGTGCAAAAACGTCACTGCCTGCCGGGTTGTGGCAATTGCTGGAGAATCTGAATGCTGAAAAAGGGGTTGTGGAAAAAGAGCTTGACTGCACCATAAATGAAGGCAATGTGATTCCCCTGGAAGTCAGCGCTACGTTGCTCCATGATGAAGACGGAACGTTTCTCGGGCATGTGGTTTTGTTTAAAGATCTCAGCGAGGTTCGCTCCTTGAGAAAAGAAATTGCCAGGAGCCAGCGTCTTGCATCGGTGGGGCGGCTGGCGGCCGGCGTCTCGCATGAAATCCGAAATCCGCTGAGTTCGCTCAAAGGTTTTGCAACCTATTTTAAAGAAAGATATCATGATGTGCCTGAAAACCAGCAGATTTCAAATCTCATGATCCAAGAGGTCGACCGGCTGAACAGGGTGGTTGGCGAGCTCCACGAGTTTGCAAGACCCATCGCCGTTTCCAAGAAGCCGGTTCGAATGAAAGCGTTTTTAGAGAGCTCTTTAAAGATGGTTGAAAGACAGGCAGCCGAATCAGAGATCACCATCAAAACAGACTTTGATTTCGAGTCAAGAGAAGTATTAATGGATCCGGACAGGATCAACCAGGTTCTTTTAAACTTGTATCTCAATGCTATTGACGCGATGGATGGCGGAGGGCAGTTGACCGTCGCGCTTTCCGAAAGTGCGAAAAAAAATGGTGCAGAGATCAAAATTACAGATACCGGAACCGGTATTGGGGAAAACAATCTGGGACATATCTTTGACCCTTATTTTACCACCAAGCCGTCCGGTACCGGCCTTGGGCTTGCTATCGTTCACAACATTATAGAAGCCCATGGCGGCGACATCCATATCGAGAGCCGTCAGGGA
>JBAUWG010000325.1:0-6885 GCA_049583675.1 Desulfobacterales bacterium
CCATGAGCCAGAATTGTATCTTGCCCAGCTTTTCCGACAGCATGCGGCCGGTGATTTTCGGGTACCAGTAATAAAATCCGGCCATCACGGTGAAAAGAGTGCCTCCCAGCAGGGTGTAGTGAAAATGCGCCACCACGAAATAGGAGTGGGTCAGCGTCCAGTCGACGGGCACTGTGGCGAAAACCACTCCGCTCAGGCCGCCGATCGTGAACTGTATGATGAAGGCAATGCAGAACAGCATGGCCGTGTCGAAGCTGATCGAGCCGCCCCACATAGTGGCGATCCAGTTGAAGATCTTGATCCCGGTGGGAACGGCGATCAGCACGGTTGAAAGAGCGAAGACGTAATAGATCGTAAAGTTCATTCCCGTGGCGAACATGTGATGCGCCCAGACGCCGAAACTGAGAAAACCGATCGCCACCGTTGCGGCGGCCATAAAGGCGTAGCCGAAGATCGGTTTACGGGAGAAAACGGGAATTACCTCGGATACGATCCCGAAACCGGGCAGGATCAGAATATAAACCTCGGGGTGGCCGAAAAACCAGAAAGAGTGCTCCCAGAGCAGGGGGTTGCCCCCGGCCGCAGGGTTGAAGAAGAGAGCGTTCAGGTGCCGGTCCATGAACAGCATCACCAGCGCGGCGTTCAGCGCAGGAAGGGCCAGGAGCATGAGAACGGCGTTGATCGACGACATCCAGACGAACAGCGGGATCCGGGTCAGTTTCATGTCAGGGGGGCGCAGGTCGGCGACGGTCACGAGGATGTTGATTGCCGTCATAATCGTCCCTGCCCCGGTCAGGAGAAGGCCGACGATCCAGTAATCCACGCCGGTGCCGACCAAATACTTATTCATCGAATAATTGACCGAGGTCAGCGGCGCATAGGCGGACCAGCCCGCATGGAGGGTGTCTCCCGTAAAAAAGCTGAAATATATGAGAATCCCGCCCATCAGGTACAGCCAGTAGCTGAGGGCGTTCATCCTCGGGAACGAGACGTCGCGAGCCCCGATCATCAGGGGCGTGAAATAGACCATGAACCCGGTGAGCATGGGCATGATCGCGAGAAATACCATCGTCGTGCCGTGCATCGTGAAAACCTGGTTGTAGGTTTCGGGGGACAGCCAGTGATGGTTCGGTTTGATAAGCTGGGTGCGCATGACCATCGCCAGGGATACTCCCGCCAGGAAGAACATCAGCGATGTCGTGATATACATGATCCCTAACTGCTTATGGTCCACGGAGGAGAGCCAGCTCAGCAGGCTTTTGTATTCCCCGACCCCCAGGATGCTCCCCGGTTTTTTTGAAGTACTGTTCTCGCCGTTCATTTCAATCCTTCAAGATAGGCGGTCAGATACTTGATCTGATCGGTTGTAAGGCCGATGTCGGGCATGCGAACGCCCTTTTTCACGGACTGGGGGTTCTTTAGCCATTTGGCCAGGTTCTCCGACGTGTTGGGAAGCGTGCCCGACGCCAAGGTTGTCCGGCTCCCCACATGGGTCAGGTCCGGAGCCACGCGGCCCCTGGTCATGAGTCCGGCGATGGAGTGGCAGTTAACGCAGTTTTTTTCCCTGAAGACCCCGGCGCCTTTCGCTGCCCCAGCCGATGAGGGGGGCGAAGCCGGCTGCCGCTGGTGTGCGAGCCATGCGCTAAAATCCCCGGGGGACTGCGCGAAGACCCGGATTCTCATGTGGGCATGCCCCATGCCGCAGAAAGAGCTACAGGTGCCCAGGTAAAGACCCGGGCGCGTGATGGTCAGCCACATATAGTTAGGATGGCCGGGTATGACATCGATCTTCTGCCCGAATGCGGGGACCCAGAAACCATGGATAACGTCTGCGGATTCGAACCTGAGAAGCAGGTGTTTGCCCACGGGCAGGTGAATCTCATTGGCCGCCGTTACCCCTGACAGAGGATAGTGCAGTTCCCACCACCACTGGTGCGCCACTACGGTCAGGTCGGGCTTATTGCCGAGCACCGGCGGATTTACCTCAGACATGGTCCTGACAGCGACGATAAAGAGCCCGGCGACGATGAGAAGGGGAATGGTTATCCAGAGGACTTCCAACCGGACGTTCTCGCTGAACTGCTTTGGCTCCCGTCCTTTTCGTCGGCGGAATCTGATCACAGCATACACCACCAGCCCTGCGACAATAACAAAGATAAAAGCGGCGACGCCGAGCACGATATAAAAAGAGCTGAGAATATCGAAGCCCTCTTTCGTGACCGGTTTCAAAACAGATGTAAAAGTATCCATTTTTTATCGCCTCTTATACGGGTGATAAGGTGTGGTGATAAGAATTTGTTTTTTTCGAGGCGGGTGATGAGAATTTGCTTTTCCCGAGGCGCCAAAAAATTTCAGGCTGCGCCAGATTCTCTTTTAACAACCCCGACTTTTGCCTGTCACCCCGTTATTTAGCAAGAAATCTAGCAGATTTCATGCCATCTCGGACATTCCGGACAATCCATTATAATATCAGGAAGCTATTGTGAGGTGGGTTGAAAATCGCCGCGAAAAATGCCGTGGCGATAAGGACCCGCTTGAAAAACCGGCCGTTATTGACCTTGAGGTCCCAGGGACGATGACCGTCAATCCGGACGTTAGCCCGTTCCAGAAATCTCTGCACCACCTTCCGGGCCGAACTGCTTCCCGCCGAAGTTTCCTCCGTCAGGGAGATGGTCATCCTGTCCGATTTTATCGTGTTCAAAGAGTTCCTCCTCTTTTTTCAGGCCATCTTTAGCGGTACGATGGACTTTTTTATAGTCCATCATTTTTCCGGTATCAGCTCATCGGCCACATCCGTGGGCAGGCCGCTCTTCTGCGCATCCACAGATTCCTTGGCTTCTGTATTTCGCCCGCCGCAGGCCGGGGGTCCTTCCCCTCTTCTCCCAGAGCAGCCGATCGGTGACGATGCGATCTTCATATTCTATCAGCCGCTCCTGCATGGCACTCCAGGCCTGCGAATGATAAGAACTTGCTTTCAAGCGTTAAAAAAAAACAGAAAAATTAATGTTGTGTTCCGCGGCAAGCTGAATCCCAATAAATAGTACGACCAGATATACACATCATCCAAGATACGCAAAATCCATTCTAAGAATTAATCTGGCCGATAACGGGCATTATGTCAAGAGGAAATTTTTAACAAACATGCTGATATGCCCTCCAATTTGGACGCAGGAAACCGGTCTTCGCCAGGCTTCGGGCTTCGCTCTCCGAGCTTCAAACCGACAAGTCGCCCCGACAGGCCTTTAAGCTTACGTTCTTGGCTGCTAAAAATAGGCATCAACCGGGTAGTCTGGATCGGTAAGATAGTCGTCGGCGGTGGGTACACTGGCGTATGGTCGTATGCCCTCGATCAATTCGACTTCAACTTCCACTGTTCACGAAAAAAACAAAGCTTAATGATACCTGAAGCGGAAAAGTCTTTGCGTTACAAAAAATCAATATCAAAATGCTCTTTATGAACATTTTGTAAAGCCGCAAAAATGGCAGATCATACAGCTCTCTTCAAAACTGATGGTATTGCCACATTCCGGGCAGATTTCTCCAAGAAGGCTGTTTCCATATCTTTTTTCCTTATAAGAACCGTCTTTCAAATACCTTTTCTCAAGGACTCTGGCAATGGCATCGGGGATGGATAACACCAATCCGCCTTCCTGAAAAACCGGGTGTTCTCCACCGATGCCTTTGAGCTGCTCGATAATTTTTTCGACCTTTACGCCGGATCTCAACGCCAGCGAAACAAGCCTCCCGATGGCTTCGGTTTTGGCGGTAGTGGACCTGCCTGACTTTCCGATGGTGGCAAACACTTCAAATGGCTGCCCTTCATATTCCGTGACAGTGACATAAAGCTGACCCATACCTGTTTTCATTCTGGTGGTAAATCCCTCCAGTGTCTGAGGTCGTTTTTTCACCGTCGAAATGGAGGTACCGATAATCTTGTCTTTTGCGCCAAATGAGAGCACTTGATTTTCCTTGCTCCCGTCCCGGTATATGGTGACGCCTTTGCAATCCAAATCATAAGCCAAATCATAGATTTTTTGCACATCTTCCGCCGTGGCGTCACGGGCCAGGTTTACGGTTTTGGAAACAGCGTTATCCGTGTACTTTTGAAAAGCGGCCTGCATACGGATATGCCATTCAGGAGAAACATCATGAGCCGTAACAAAAACCTTCCGAACATCTTCGGGGATTTCCTGTAGATGCTGTATGCCGCCTTCAACAGCAATGGCATCCATCAATTCAGTGCTGTAAAACCCACGCTCTTTTGCAGCCTGTTCAAAGTATGGATTCACTTCAAGCAGTTTGTCGTTGTCCATGACGTTTCTGACAAAGCTCAACGCGAATAACGGCTCGACACCGCTGGAACAGTCCGCAATGATACTTAACGTTCCTGTGGGAGCAATGGTTGTGGTCGCGGCATTTCGATACGTGCACCCTGTTTTGTCTTTAAAAATGCTTTTGTCAAAATTCGGAAACACGCCTCTTTCATCGGCTAAATGCTTTGAAGCGGCATGGGATTCTTTCTGGATGAAACCCATCACTTGTTCAGCAATTTCAAGCCCTTTTTCCGAATTGTACGGGACTTTAAGTTGATAGAGTAAATCCGCGAACCCCATAACGCCGAGACCGATTTTCCGATTCCCGTGGACCATTTCTTTAATCTCAGGAAGGGGAAATTTCGACATGTCAATGGTGTTGTCCAGAAATCGGACACTCCACCAAACCATATCTTTTAATGCCTGATAGTCGATGATCGGCGTTTCGGCATCATAAGCGACGAATTTGGCGAGATTGATCGATCCGAGATTACAGGATTCCATGGGAAGCAGGGGTTGTTCTCCACAGGGATTGGTGCTTTCGATGTCTCCAAGAGCAGGCGTTGGATTATCCCTGTTGAGCCGGTCCAGAAAGACGATGCCGGGGTCCCCGTTTTCCCAGGCCTGATTCACAAGCGCTTGATAAACCTCGGCCGCATTCAATTTTTTCTCCTTTTCCCCGTCATAAGGATTGATGAGATCATAGTCGTTTCCGATTTTCACAGCTTCCATGAATGCGTCTGTAACACCGACGGAAATATTAAAATTGTTGAGTTCACTGTTATTTTTTTTACTGTAAATGAACTCCATGACATCCGGATGATCGACCCTTAAAATCGCCATATTGGCGCCCCTGCGCGTCCCGCCCTGCTTGACCTGCTCGGTGGCCGTGTTAAAGATTTTCATAAACGAAACCGGACCGGAAGCAATACCGCCGGTGGTTCCAACCCGACTGTCTTTCGGGCGGAGCCGGGAAAAGGAAAAACCGGTGCCTCCTCCGGATTTATGAATAATTGCGGCATTTCTAAGCGAATCGAAAATCCCTTCCATGCTGTCTTCCACAGGAAGCACAAAGCAGGCGGCCAACTGGCCGAGTTTCCGCCCTGCATTCATGAGGGTCGGCGAATTGGGCAAAAATTTCAATTCAGTCATCATGTTGCAAAAAATATTTTCCATCTTTTCTACATCGGCATCATCGCCATACTTCTTCTCTGCCTTTGCAATGTGTTGAGACACTCTTTTGAACATTTGTTCAGGCGTTTCAACAACTTTTCCTTTGCCGTCTTTCTTCAGATACCTTCTGTTCAAAACATTTAACGCATTGTCGGAAAGCTTTAAACCATTATTGACAAATATGGACTTATCCAATCGAATGTGCGACGTTCGGGTTAAACCGTATTCCATCAACTTGGTCTGGAGCAATTCATCGATAATCGGCAAGGTAATGGTATGATTTTCCATATTGGCGATCTCTTTTTTCAAAAACCGGCTGATGTCCATGGCCTGGCTGGATTCAATTTGATTGTCTTTGGCAAGAATATCCGAAAATAATTGATCATCCCATTTACAGGCGGTAAGATCGAAACGCCCTTCATCTGTAATTAAAATTTTACGCTTTGAACCCATGGCCGTTCTCCTATATCGTCGTCATCATTGTTGAGTAAACTTATTATTAACATGTACATTAAATTTTAACAAGATTTGACCCGCCCATAAAAAATTATTCGAAAAGGTTAGTTTTAGTGCTTCAAGAAGCGGAGCCCCATTCGGTTTCGATGGGGCGGTTATGGATCACATCTTTTAAAGAATAGGTATAACTTTAAAAATAAAACAAGCATAGTAAAGGGTAAAACAGGCTGTAAATAGGTTCGCCTGACAGGATCTGAGTCACCTTTTACATACTATATATAGTATGTCAAGAAAAAAAAAGCCCAACATCTGCACATTTTTACCCACACTTGTCTAAGGTGCTGATAGCGTTAATAAGAGCGATTTGAAATTTAGATATAAAAGGTTCCGGGTTCCCCGTTCAATGTTCAACGTTGTGGAGTTGGGATGTTGGCAACGTTAACCCTTGAACCCTGAACCGATCAACCTAAGGTAAAATAAAAATGCCGATCAAAATCATTTTATGGACACTGTTATTCTACATGGCCTATTGTGGCCTCATCTTCCTGATGCAGCGGCAGATTATGTTTCCCCGCCATCTTATCGCAATACCGCATAGCGGCGAAGATCTGCCCTTTATGGAAAAGATTTGGATCAAAACAAGTTTCGGTAAAGCAGAAGCATGGTTTCTGCCGCCGGAAACGAAACGTCAGGTAATCCCGGCCCCGGCGGTCATCTTCGCCCATGGAAACGGCGAACTCATCGATCTGTGGCCCAATGAACTCAAGAGATTCAATCGACTTGGAATCGGAGTGTTTCTTGTAGAATACCCTGGGTATGGAAGATCTGAAGGCACACCTTCTCAAAAAAATATCAGAGAAACATTTAACATCGCTTACGATATCCTCACTGAGCGGAAAGATGTGGATCCTGCCAAAATCATATTGTTCGGACGCTCCCTGGG
>JBAUWG010000326.1:0-2389 GCA_049583675.1 Desulfobacterales bacterium
CCGAACTCACCAAAAAATTACTTTCAGGACGCTTCTAAACAAGAAGTATCAATATTAAAGGCTGACTGTGAGCGGGAAGCCAATCACAAACACTCGTCGGATCCGCCGCATTCAGGTTCAGGGTTTCGGGTTCAGGGGTTCATTATTTAGTTGACCTCATAGGGGCTGAACCCGAATTTCAATACCTAAGGCCTATCTGAATACATCGAATCACTCCAGTAAATACAGGCTTTACCTTATTGTTCGGCGACCGGCAGTTCACTATTTTCTTTGAATAAGATGTATAAGGAATTCTGAGTTGAAACTGACAAGGAAACTGAGAAATGAAAGAAAATGAAAAAGATCTAATCAAAGCGATATCGAATCTCGTCCAGTTGGACATCGATGCAGTCCATGCCTACGACCAGGCCGTCAAGGAGGTCGATGACCCCATCATAAAAGAGCGCCTGCTGAAATTCCAGGAAGAGCACCGCAATCACATCAGCAGCCTGGCCGAACATATAAGGAACCTGGGCGGACAGCCCCCTGGCAAGTCAAAGGATTTCAAAGGCTATGTCATCGAGGCCTTTGCGGCGATCCGCAGCTTTACAGGATTGAAAGGCGCCTTGAAGGCGATGCGGATCACCGAAGAAATCACCAACCGTTATTACGGTGAAGTGGTTTCATGGGAAGCGCCGGCGGAAGTAAAAGAAGCGCTTCGAACATATTTCAGCGAGGAAAAGATACACCTGGATTATATCATCAGCAATTTGCAGGCCATGCCCTGACAGGTTTGCAGCGGAAAACACCTTAAACTTAAGCAATTTTGGCGGGTGCCCGCCGCCTGGAGGAGGAAATGCAATGAGGATCACCAGCCCGGAATTTGAGCATGAGGGAATTATCCCCCGCAGATTCACCTGTGGCGGGGAGATATAAATCCTCCGCTCGTTATTATTGATATTTTTCGATCACATAAAGGACAAACAGCAGCACTGTAAAGAGGAACGACAAATTTAGAGCTTCCGAGAATGGAGCTTCGTGTCGCCGGGCATAAACCCGCTCTAAATCTATTCTCATCTGATCGGACCTCTCCTTATCTTGATTCTGATGACCAATTTTATTTTCTGTCATGGGAAACCTCCATTTTTATGATGTTATGAAACTTTTTCGTAAGCACCTTTATAGTCAGCATAAAGATCATATATGCGTCTTTTAAGCTGCCTAATCTTTTGAGAAGCGTCAGGATCGGACCATCGCGGTTCACTGATTGAAAAAAGCGCATTGTTCAATTCATCGCCGAAAAAGATTTGAATGGCTCCCGGCCGCTGACAGAAGAAACGCGCCGACGGTGGATCAAACGCTCGGAAGAATTGGCGGACAAAGGCCTGCGCCTGCTGGCCGTTGCCGACAAGTTGGCGGACAGTACTCTGATCGTGCCAAATAAAGGGCGGATAAATTATCCGAAATATGCCAGGGCGTTGCGGGTATCCTGGTCAACATCCGCAACAAGCTGATCCAGTTCGCTTTGGATTTTTTGCCAGGTATTTTCATCCGAATTTTCCAGTTCTTTCAACTTGGCTTTCGCCGCTTCATGTTTTTTAACCAGAGCCTTGATTTGAACATCCGACTCCGTCGTTTTTCTCAGCTTGGCTTTGGTGGTGATTTCTTCGATGGTTTCATTGAAGCTTGCCATTTGAGCTTCAATTTTAGCACGGTATTTTTCCTTTTCGTTCATCGCGTCCTCCTGAGGATTAGGGAATATTTTTTTAAGAAATGGATTTTCTTGTTCAATGCCAAAATGATCGGAAATGATTCCGATGCGCTTGTCATAGGTCAGAAACCAGCCGGCATAGCCCGGAACCATGTCAAGCGGAATAGCCAGGCTATTAGGCCTTCAACAGATTTTGAGCATCCTCCACCCTAAGATGCACGCCATTTGTCTCTACGCGGGCGATTTGATCGAACATGACGTAACGGTCGGGTCCGAACAGCTTGGCGCTGTCCACCCTGATGAAGCCGTGCATCAGCAGCCGCTCGCGCAGTTCCCGGGGCAGATTGTCGGCCCCGAACATTTTCCTTACAAAATCTACCAGGTCCGACTGAGTGGACTGCTCCGGCGGTGCCGCTGCGACGGCATGTCCGTCGCCGTTGGCTTCACTGAAATGGAGGAACTCAACCGTGCCGACCTCGTCCCCGGTGTTGTCGTAGACTTTCATCCCTTCTTTGATCTTATTGAGCATACCCATGCGATCCGGCATAACTGCCTCCTTTCATATCGTTGGGATATCACCTGATTTTACAAATTAGGCTTAGTATACGATTCCGATGTTGTAATTGAAATCCGGTCAAACATGTACATTTAGGAGATTCAGACTGTATTTGGCTTAAACATTAGCTGCCGCCTTAAAAG
>JBAUWG010000327.1:0-1686 GCA_049583675.1 Desulfobacterales bacterium
GAAATGAAGGAGAAAAAAGCCCGGGTTGAAGATGCCCTCAATGCCACCCGTGCGGCGGTGGAGGAGGGGATCGTGCCGGGCGGAGGTGTGGCGCTGGTGCGATGTTTGCCCGCCCTGGCGAAAATAAAGATCAAAGCCGATCAAAAGCTGGGGGTGAAGGTCGTCATGCGTGCCATGGAGGAGCCGCTTCGTCAGATTGCCAACAATGCCGGTTCAGAAGGTTCGGTCGTCATCGATAAGGTCAAAAACGGCGAGGGCGCTTTTGGTTACAATGCCGAAACCGACACTTATGAAGATCTGATCAAAGCCGGTATTATGGATCCGACCAAAGTGGTCCGGCTCGCCCTGCAAAATGCAGCCAGTGTGGCTTCATTAATGCTGACCACCCAGGCCATGGTTTCAGAAAAACCCGAAGAAAAAAAGCAGCCGCATCCGGGGGCTCAAGGGATGGGCGGCGGAATGGGTGGAATGATGTAAACCTCAGTCATTCCCCGGCGTTCATTGGAAAGCCCTTATGGCGTAAGGTTGGCCAAAAGGGCTTTTTACTTTATTTGGGTCACCTTTTCTACTGTTTTTTTAATAAGCGCTTCAATATGGTCCTGGTGTTTTCTTATCGCATCTTCCGCCTCCTCGCGCTCGATAATTTTTCCTATATTTTCAGCAACAGCGTTTATTAGATCTTTTGCTTCCTTAAGAAACGGCCCCTCCTCAAGCTCTGGTTTTTCTTCCAGATAACACACTTCCAGAGTGCCGATCCATTTATCGGTTACCGCGATTTCACGCGATATCTTCCATTTCGTGTCTCTAAAATTTTTGGTTTTAATCTCATAATCACCAAAAATAAGTCGAGCACATGCAATTTCAGGGTATTGAATTGCAGGGGGAATGAAATCAACGACTGCCTGAAGTACGGCGTCCAGTGAAAAATCAGTGGCATCCCTAAAACTTGAAATATCATAGAGACAGTTTAACTCTTTGATTCGCTCTTGAAGTCTATGAGAAACGAGCCCCAGTTCTTCTGCATCAGATCGTTTGAGTTCCTTAATCTCTTTGTCTAGCTCTTCGATTATATGCATCAGGCTTATCGTACGCCTTATATGAGAGCGTTCGGTTGCTTTCCGTTTATTGTTGAGTTCTTTTGCTTTGCGAATGTATTCTAAAACTTCTTTTTCAAGCTCCTTATTTTTTCGTTCCAATTCGTTGTAAGTCGGTTTTCCTGCCATGCCAATATCACCTTTCCAAATTAATTATAAGTGTTTTGTTTAACCGCCGCTGTACGGGGGGCTCTCTAATTGTATTAACGAGCTTTTGCTCAAGTTTGTCAAGTTTGATTTTACCCTTTAGGGTTCACGAAAAAGTTAATTCACAGTTTTAGGCGCTGAGGCGCTCTTGCGGCAAGGCGCGAAAACGCAGGAATATCTGGATATTCCGAGCTTTCGCAACGCAGCCGCAAGAGATGCATCGGCGTATAAAATGTGAAGTTATTTTTGAGCGAGCCCTTAGTAACCATATACTACCCTCACTGCATGTTGCGATAACAACAAATAACATCACTATTACTTGCAGCGTCTCAAGTTAAAAATACTTGCATCATCATATCGAATTGACGAGTATACCAACTTACGATGTGTATCGGTATGTCCGAACATCATCTTTTATAATATCAGCCATTTTTACGTCCTATCC
>JBAUWG010000328.1:0-4586 GCA_049583675.1 Desulfobacterales bacterium
GAAATATCCCGTGATGTAAACGTTGTCGCTCCCATCCACGGTCACGGATTTACCCTCATCATGGTCCGTGCCTCCCATGGTCTTGGTGTACCCGTAACTGCCGTCGGCATTGATCTTTGTCAGAAAAATATCTTCCAAACCCGCGGACGTATGGCTGTCCGAAACTCCGCCGGGATTAAATTCAACGGTTTCTTGGAAGGATCCCGTGATGAAAACATTTCCGCTGCTGTCCACGGCAACGGATCGGCCATAATCACGATTCGTACCCCCCATAGTCTTCGTATAGTCGTAGCTGCCGTCGGCGTTTATCCTTGTCAGAAAAATGTCTTCCAAACCAACTGCCGTGTGATTGTCTATTGCCGGCCCGGGATCGAAATCCGTGTCGGTGCCGCTAAAATATCCCGTGATGTAAACGTTGTCGCTCCCGTCGACGGCCACGGATTGTCCCCCATCATGGTCCGTCCCCCCCATGGTCTTCGTATACACGTAGCCGCCGTTGGAATCGAACTTTGTCAGAAAAATGTCTTCCAAACCCGCAGATGTATGATTGTCCGTCCCTGCTCCGGGATCAAAATCCACCGTCCCGCGAAAAGATCCTGTGATGTAAACATTTCCGCTGCTGTCCACGGCTACGGACTGGCCCAAATCTTGAGCTGTACCCCCCATGGTTTTTGTAAATGAATAGACCGCTTCGGCATGGGCGACTTCGCCATAAAAAAGAAAAAATACTGCCAGTCCGATAATCAAAACAAAAACCCTGTAAGCGAAAAATTTGCCCCGCATAAACATTCGCGCAAGATCTAATTTGGTTTTCAACACTTTCAGCATCCTTTCGCCAGTAAGAGAGGACATGGACCCGGCAAATCGTTGTTGATTTCTAAATCCATCAATCGGCAATATTGAAAGACTCCCCGAGGCTCATATCTATCTACCACGAATTCAAAGAGAAAAGCAAGATCTGTGAAAGACGCCATGCATTGTTTTTGATATCAGATGTTGTATCGATCCGGTCGATTTCTTTAGATTGAAATGTTTTTAATGTCGATCTTTGGAAAATTTGATATATTTATTTGAGTCATTGTTTAGCATTTCGTGCTTCGAATTTCGAATTTCTTGATCAAAAACCAACTTTACAGTCTATCACCGGCGAATACGATGGTTATTGCTTTGACATCACAATATTTTCCCAAATGGCAGGTTGTCCATGCTGCTTAAAAACCTATTCAAATATTGGACCCGTCAGCTTTTTGCGCCGGATATGGTGCTGCAGGACAAATACACATCGTTTAAATCCCTTTTGAGCCATGACAAACGGGCACATGAGCTGATGGCGGAGCTTGAAGAGATCTATTACCGTCAAACCGTGGTTGATTTTAAGGTTATAGAGGATAAATATGACGATTTTTCAACCCGTGTCCACGCCATTGTGAAAGATCTGCAAATCATATGTCCTACGCGGTATCTTGATCTAATGGATTATTATAAACGATTCGATGATTATACGCGGTTTTTGCTGTCTCCGAAAAACAGTGAAAGTAACGCGCCGTTTGTCATGCCGATGCCGGAAATATCAAAAGGCAGCGGAATGCCGGCGGGCGGCAAAGCCATGCATCTTGCCATGGCTCGGCAGCAGACGGCCATCCCGTCGCCTGACGGTTTTGTGATCACTTCCAATGCATTCAACGCCATCCTCGATGCCAATGCCCTTCGAAAAGGTATCGATACACGGCTCGCCACTCTTGAAATCGATTCGGCAACGTCGTTAAACGCGGTTTCCAAAGAATTAACAGATCTTGTGCTTAATGCCACGATACCTTCGGAAATTGAAAGCGCCGTCATCGAGACCGTGAACGCCATATGGCCCATTGGAACAGAAGATATGCGATTTGCCCTTCGCAGCAGCGCGGTTTCAGAAGATTCAAGAGCCTCGTTTGCCGGTCAATACCGAACGGTGTTGCATGTGAGCTACGACAATATACTCGATGCTTATAAAAAGGTCATTGCCAGCAAATATTCTCCGGAAGCCATCTATTACAGGATTAATTTCGGGCTTTCCGACCGTGAAACACCCATGGCCGTCTTGTGCATGGAAATGATAAACGCCAAAGCCGGGGGGGTGATGTATACCCGGGATCTGGAAAACCCTGAATCCGATGATGTGGTGATTCACGCCGTTCGAGGCTCCGGAGATTTACTGGTGAGCGGCCAGGCGTCTGCCGATATCATAAGGGTATCCAAAAAGGAACCCGGTGTCATCAATTTCAAAATCAAAGAAAGATCGTCACAATCCTCACCGTCTGCAGCCCATGATGAACGCAAACCTAAGAACCTTGATGATTTGCCATCCCTTTCTCCCGAAGCTGCGCTGTCACTGATGCATCTGGGAGTAGCATTGGAATCTTATTTCAAGGCGCCTCAGGATATCGAGTGGTGTGTCGACCGGCAAGACAAAGTGTTTCTCCTACAAACCCGATTTCTTCGAACGGAAAATTTTCAAGCTATCGAACCTATGGAATGCCACTTCGATGATATTCAAAATAGAGTGCTTTTCTCAGGAGGAGAAGCGGCATGCGACGGCATCGGCGCCGGAATGGTTTACAAGATCAACAGTCAGACCGATTTGGATGCCGTTCCAAGGGGCGCTGTTCTGGTCAGCCGGAACGCCTCTGTGAGTTTTGTAAGGGTGATGAAACGACTCCATGCCATCGTCACCGAAAAAGGCGGCATGGCCGGTCACTTGGCGTCGGTTGCCCGCGAATTCGGCGTCCCGGCCCTCATGAACGCAAAAAATGCCCTTGACTGCCTTTCCCAGGGAACAGAAGTCACCGTTCATACGACAGAACATAAGGTTTACAAAGGACGGGTTCAGTCTTTGATGGAAAGCCCGTGCGCCAAGAGAGATCTGATCGAAAAAAGCCCCTTTATGAAAAGATTGAAATATGTTATCGATTTCATCTCGCCGCTGAGGCTCATGGATCCGGCTTCGGATATGTTTAAACCGGACAGTTGCCGGTCCATGCACGACATTATCCGTTTCTGCCATGAAAAAGCCGTCCAAGAAATGTTCCACATCAGCGACAGGCGCATTCGAAAAATCAGAGGATCGAAAAAACTTAAATTTGAGATCCCCATGCTGATATATATCCTTGATGTAGGCGGCGGGCTGAGTCAAAAAACCCGGAATCAAACATCGGTGGGCATTGACGAGATAAAATCCCCTCCCCTGGTTGCCGTGCTGAAAGGAATGAACCATCCGAATATTCAATGGGGTAATGTTTTGCATTTCGACTGGGCCGAACATGATAAAGCCGTCATGAGCGGCGGAATCATCAGCCCGGATTCAGCCATGTTCGCCAGCCATGCCATTGTTTCCAAGGATTATGCAAACTTGAATTTGAAATTCGGTTATCATTTCGTGATTGTAGATGCCCTGTTTGACGATCAGACAAACGTCAACGCCATTTCATTTCGCTTCAACGGCGGGGGCGCCGACCTTTCGAAACGAATACTCAGGGCGGACTTTCTGGCTCGGATTTTTGAGGCTCTCGATTTTGATGTCTTTCAAAAGAGCGACCTGGTGGATGCCGAATTCACCTGCCCCGACCGGGAAACCGCGGCAGAAAAACTGGATATGATCGGACGATTGCTGGGCGCAACACGGCTGATGGACATGTATCTCAAAGATGCCTCAATGGTTGACCGCTTCGTGGACGAGTTTATGAACGAAAAGTATCATTTTGGAAAGGATTGATCATTGCCCCAATATCAGATCACATGGGTAATGCCGCAATTGGCCGTAGGCCACGCACCGTTTTCCTATGCGGATTTGGATTCCGTTCGAAAAGAAGGGGTGGATGCCATTGTCAATCTTTGCGGCGAGTATTGCGACCTTCACGAACTTGAGCAAGATTCGGGATTTGAAGTCTATTATCTTCCGATTCACGACGAATGCGCGCCGGATATGAAAGAAATGGAAGACGCGATAACATGGGTGGGCAACCGAATCCGCCGGGGGAGAAAAGTCCTGGTTCACTGCCGCTTCGGCGTCGGAAGAACCGGTACATTTGTTACGGCATATCTTCTGAAAGAAGGCTTTGATATGAAAACCGCATCAAAGCTGCTGAAACACACCCGCGCCAACCCCACCAATTCCTGCCAGTGGAAATTATTGCGCAATTATCAAAAAAAATTAAAGGGCGGCTGAATCAGCCGCCCTGAGTTTGTTTCGAATATTTTGTCAGGCTATGTCGATCTCATCGATGTTTGAATCGCAATTTAATTTGGTATGAGCTCATCATCTCGGTTTTACACGTGGCCTCCCCAAACACCGGGCTGTTCATTTCTGGACTTCGCCCATTTTGCATCCGGGTATTCTTCGGGAGTTTCAACATTGGAAGCGCTGATATCATGTTGACGTTCATCTTCGCCTTCTCTGACGCGATCTCGACATTCTCCTTCATCACATTTACCTATAGTATCTCTGTTTGGCATATCACTCATTGGAGTCATCCTCCTTTTATTTATAATTTTATTGCTCAAAAGCCGGCTGATAAAAATCACCGCTTATTGAAAGTAAAGGTATGCAT
>JBAUWG010000329.1:0-5404 GCA_049583675.1 Desulfobacterales bacterium
TTGATACCGGCTATCGTGCAGGACGATAAAACCAATGAAGTATTGATGCTGGCATTTATGAACCAAGAGGCTTGGGAAGCGACACTGAAAACCGGCAGGGCAACATATTACAGCCGAACCAGACAGACCCTCTGGATAAAAGGAAATACGTCCGGCAATATCCAAATTGTAAAAGAAATACGTATCGATTGTGACGATGATACCGTGTTGCTCAAAGTCGAGCAGATCGGCGGTGCGGCCTGTCACACCGGACATAGAAGCTGCTTTTATAAAATGGTTGAAGGAGAATCCGTTCACATTACAGGAAAACCGGTATTTAACCCCGAGGAGGTATATCGCAAATGACGATGCCGTTGAAACTGGGGATTCCCAAGGGAAGCCTTCAAAATGCAACCATAGACTTGTTCAAGCGTTCAGGATGGAAGATTAACGTCAACGGAAGAAGTTATTTCCCCGAAATCAACGACGACACTATTGAGTGTGCGCTGTGCAGGGCACAGGAAATGTCCAGACATGTTGAAAACGGCACGCTCGATGCAGGTCTGACGGGTAAAGACTGGATTGCCGAAAATAAGTCCGATGTGCATGTCGTGACGGACCTGATTTATTCCAAGGTCAGCACAAGACCCGCACGATGGGTATTGGCAGTGAGCCACGACTCTCCAATCAAAACCATCGAAGATCTCGATGGTAAAAAAATATCCACGGAACTGGTTCAATTTACAAAAAACTACTTTTCGCAAAGAAACATCAACGTTGATGTTGAGTTCTCATGGGGCGCCACAGAAGCAAAAGTCGTTTCCGGTCTTGCCGACGCCATCGTGGAAGTTACGGAAACGGAGAGCACCATTAAAGCGCACGGACTTAAGATTATCCACGAACTCATGCAGACATATACGCAGCTCATCGCCAATCGCAAAGCATGGCAGAACCCGCAAAAAAGAGAAAAACTCGAGCAGATTGCCCTGTTGCTCAAAGGTGCGCTTCTCGCGGAGAAACTGGTCGGCCTTAAAATGAATGTTCCGGAAAAATATCTCGAAAATATTGTCTCTCTTCTGCCGAGTCTCAATGCACCTACTGTTGCGCCGCTTTACAACTCAGACTGGTTTTCCGTAGAGACGGTGGTGGATACCAGTTTCGTCAGAGACCTGATTCCGACCCTTTTGAAACACGGCGCGGAAGGCATTATTGAATATCCTTTGAATAAGGTTATTTAAGGCAAAGGCATGTCCTCAAATCGAACCAAAGAAATGACGCCCTTTATCGTTATGGATGTTCTTGAGAGAGCCCACGAGATGGAACGTCGGGGGATTCACGTCATCCATCTTGAAGTCGGAGAGCCTGATTTTGACACGCCCAGGTGCATCAAGGAGGCCGCCTGCAAAGCCCTCGACAACGGACATACTCATTATACCCACAGCCTGGGTATGCTTGAATTGCGAGAAGCCATCAGCGAGCATTATTATTCGACCTACCGGACGACCGTCGATCCCGATCAAATCATCGTCTCATCCGGCACTTCTCCGGCCATGTTCGTCATGTTTTCCGCGCTTCTTGAAAAAGGAGACCAGGTCATCGTTTCAGATCCCCATTATGCCTGCTACCCGAATTTTATCCGATTCGTCCAAGGTGAGCCCGTATTCGTTCCTGTTTTCGAGGAAGACGGGTTCCAGTACAGACCGGAGGCCATCGAAAAAAAGATCACTCGAAAAACAAAAGCAATATTTATCAACTCACCGTCCAATCCCACCGGCAACCTGTTGTCCAAAGAACGCATGGCAGCCATTGCCGACCTGGCGGCATCGGCTTCGCCGTATATTATTTCAGATGAAATCTATCACGGCCTGGTATATGAAGGAAAGGAACATTCGATACTGGAATTCACCCGAAAGGCGTTCGTTTTCAACGGCTTTTCGAAACTCTATGCCATGACGGGCCTGAGGCTCGGGTACATGATCGCGCCGAAAGATTTTATCCGCCCCATTCAGAAGATTCAACAAAACTTCTTTATCTCTGCAAACGCCATGGTTCAAGTTGCCGGAATTACCGCGCTCAGGGAAGCCGGAAAAGATATTTTGGAAATGAAACAAATCTACAACAAACGCCGGCAATACATGATCCAAAGGCTAAAAGGCATGGGATTCGGTATTACCGTGGAACCGACAGGCGCATTTTATGTATTTGCCAACGCAAAACACCTCTCCGGCGATTCATACAAACTCGCATTCGACATACTTGAAAAGGCGCATGTGGGGGTAGCGCCCGGCATCGACTTCGGCCAAAACGGAGAAGGCTACCTTCGATTTTCCTATGCCGCTTCCATGGAAAATATTGCCGAAGGCATGGATCGGCTGGAAAATTATATTAAAGTGAAACAGGGCTCATAATTCGAGACCCAAGGCATATAAAATTAAGATTAGGAACTTTGCTCGAATTGAAATAATGGAATTCTGGAATGATGGTTCTAAAGGCATCCTATCTATTTTAGAAAAAGATTTTTCCTCATTTATACCCATTATTCCAACATTCCATTATTCCAGACTTCCAAGGATGCTGCGATTCGCAAATCCAATAGGCATGACAACTCATGGCCATCGAAGAGATCGTCTTGGACAAACGTGAAAATACATCATGATCATTTCATCGGCTCAATTCGTTAAAAGCGCCGTTACACCTTCCCAATATCCGCCTGCGGATTTGCCGGAAATCGCTTTCTCCGGCCGTTCCAATGTGGGCAAATCTTCTTTGATCAACACCCTGGTCAACCGGAAACATCTGGTTAAAACCAGCGCCACGCCCGGCCGCACACAGCTCATTAATTTTTTTGTCCTAAACACGGCATTTTCTTTTGTGGATCTGCCGGGATTCGGCTACGCCAAGGTTCCGGCGGCTGTCAGAAAGTCATGGGGCCCGATGATTGAAACCTATCTTTCAACACGGAAAACCCTCAAAGGCGTGGTCCTCATCATGGATATCCGCCGCATCCCGGGAATTCAGGAACTCAATTTTATCCAATGGCTCCGCTATCACACTATTCCCGCAATTCTGGTTTTGACAAAAAGCGACAAACTTTCTAAAAATAGACAAATAAACCAAAGAAAAGCCATCGCCGATGCTCTCGGTGTCCCTAAAGAGGAACCGATTCTGTTTTCCGCAAAATCACGCATGGGAAAAGATGATTTATGGGATGCCTTAGAACAATTGATCGATTTTCAAGGTGTAACGTGACAAACATACCAGACAAATTCAAGGATTTCAGATCCGGTTTCGTCGCCATTATCGGTGCGCCGAATGTAGGGAAATCAACCCTTTTAAACCAGATCATCGGCGAAAAAATCTCAATTACCTCCAAAAAGCCGCAAACCACGCGGAACCGGATATTGGGTGTTGCTCATCGCCCCGGATCTCAGCTTATTTTCATCGATACACCAGGGATACACAAAGCGAATTGCCCGCTGAACATCCGGATCGTGGATGCCGCTTTTTCAGCACTCCAAGATGTCGATGTCATTCTCATTATGGTGGACGTGGTCAAACCGGATCTCGAATCCGAATCATTGATCGTAAAGAGACTTGAAAAGACAAAACAATCGGTGATTCTCGTCCTCAACAAAATCGATCTTGTTAAAAAACCCGAACTGCTGTCTATCATCGATAAATGGTCAAAAGCGTATCCCTTTGAAGCCATCATTCCGGTCTCCGCCATACTGGGGGATCAAATCGATGAACTCATTTCCGTCATGGAACCCTTGTTGCCCAAAGGACCTCCCTATTATCCTGAGAACACCTTCACCGATATGCCGGAGCGTTTTATCGCCGCTGAAATGATCCGGGAGAAGGTGTTTCGTCTTGCGGGCCAGGAAATACCGTATTCCACGGCGGTTACCGTAACATCATTCTCCGAAGAAAAAAAAGGCGCGCTGATAAAAATCGATGCCACCATTCATGTTGAGCGCATTTCACAGAAGGGAATGATCATCGGAAAAAATGGAAAAATGCTGAAACTCATCGGGATGGAATCCCGAAAAGAGATTGAACGAATGGTGGGCGCCAAGGTATATCTGAAACTGTTTGTGCGGGTACAAAAGAACTGGAGCAAAGACACAAAAGCCCTAAGAAAGTTTGGTTACTGATGATTCTGTCCTATCATCCGTGCTTTGAAGCCGATAAGAATCTCCTCTGCGCAGGCCGCGACCCCGGCGTGGACGATCTCTCAGCGATCGATTATGATATGCATCCGGCGCTGCAGGAAACAGCCATGGAATCCGTAAAAGATTTTTGCAGCCTGACAAAGATCAATCTTGCAGGCTTTGATATTCTCTTTTCATCCGAAACGAGAGTTAACATACCGCTCTTTCTTGAGATAAATTATTATTTTGGCCGGCGGGGTCTCGGCGGATCAAAAACATTTTATGACCTGTTAACCCAAGAAATCATGAAATGGATCGAAAGCCTCGGATTGGCACTTGAAAATTGAAACCTAAATGGAACCTTTTGCTTATAATCTGACCGAAGAAGAGATGAACAAAGAGCGCCGCAAGGCCAGAGAACTCCGCAATTCCCAGTGGTGGAAGCGGCGCTGTGCCAAAGGAATATGCCATTACTGCCGGCGCCCCACTCCGCCTAAAGAACTGACTATGGACCATATCGTCCCCATATCCCGGGGCGGCCGAAGCACCAAGGGCAATGTCGTTGCAGCCTGCAAGAAATGCAACAATGCCAAAAAACATCTTCTCCCGATGGAATGGGAGCAGTACTTGGAGAAAATAAGGAGCGGTACGGATCAATGAGTGCATCATTGCATATTGTTGGAATACTGAAAAATTGGAATAATGGAACGGTGGAATATTGAGGGAATAAGGATCAGGTTTTCAATTGTATAAATAAAGAGGAGTTGGAAATGCGTATTATCACCAGACCGGACTTTGACGGCGTTGTATGCGCAGCATTGCTTTATGAAGCGGAAAAGATCACAGAATCGGTGAAATGGGTCGAGCCCAATGACATGCAAAGGGGCATGGTGGATGTCCGTACCGGGGACATCATTGCAAACCTGCCGTATGACGATCGATGCACATTATGGTTCGACCATCATCATACCAATAAAATCGACAAACCGTTTGAAGGTGCGTTCAAGATAGCCCCTTCGGCTGCCCGCGTTATATTTGAGTTTTATAATGGCAGGTTTAACCGCGATTACAGTGAATTGATCCAACAAACCGACAAAATCGATGCGGCGGATTTATCCTTGGATGAAGTCCTTTATCCCGAAAAATACGGCCTTGTATTGCTCTCCATGACGGTTTTGGGACGGGATGGTTATGACGAAGGATATTGGAACCGGCTGGTTCACCTGCTCAGAAAGTCGAACATCGATGAAGTTCTCAAGGACCCTGAGGTCCAA
>JBAUWG010000330.1:0-5996 GCA_049583675.1 Desulfobacterales bacterium
TTGAATATCCCTTGACATATTCTTTGTTTTACAATAGGTTAAAATCTTCATTAGTTTCATCCAAGCTAATGCCAGAAGACTTTCTCACGAGGAAGGCCCTCATGTTTGATCCCTGGCTTTAAAGGAATTCTATCCTTTCTTTGAGGCCAGATCTTCCAATTAAGGAAATGTTCTACCCAATTCCAAAAGCAAAGATGCAAGTGATTATTTATTAGGAGAGACGACCAATGGCCCCCAAAATAGATATAAATGCCCTCATGGAGATGCTCCCTTACCAGAGAAAAAGAGGAAAATGGAAAAGCCTTCAACTGGACTGGAAAAAAGAATGGGAGCGGTTCGATGCCAAAAAACTTTTTGGATTCGACCTTTCCGGTATTAATGAACAAAGATTGAAAGATTTCCGACAGCGGAAAGAAGCCATCCTGGACGGCAATCATGCCGCGCTTTCCATCCTCACTCGGCTGGTGGACGGACTCTGCGGCTATCCCATAACGCCTTCTACCCCCATAGCCGAGGATTTTGCAAAAGCCGCCTCAGCGGGCAAAAAAAACCTCTTTGGAACCGAACTGATGTATTTTCAGCCCAGTGATGAGCTTTCGGCCATTGCAGCAGTTGAGGCGATGGCATGTCAGGGGGGGAGGTATGTGGATAATACCTCTTCTCAGGGGCTGGTGTTAAAGACCAAAAATCTCTACTCAGTGGCCGGCAAACGCCTGCCGGCAATTATGACGGTTATGGCCCGGGAGGTGAATAAGGGATCGTTGAGCATCCACTGCGGTCACAACGATTTTTACGGTGTTCGCAATACGGGCTGGGCTCAGCTTGTTTCTGAAAATAATCAGGAGCTTCATGAATTGCTCCCAATCGCCTTTAAAACCGCCGAACTGAGGCAGGTTATGCTGCCGTTCATGGTTATCGGCGACGGATTTATCAAATCCCATGCCCTTGAAAATATAAAACTTCTTTCAGACGACTTTTTAAAATATTTTGTGGGACCGCCAAACCGGCTTTATCAGCCGGATTTTGAGCAAAGATACCTTACCGGGACCTTTACCGATACCGACCTCACCATGGAAGGTCAGGTGGCCCAGGATCTTGCCTACCGTTTTGTCAAACGGGGTGTTGTCGCCGCCATGAACGTGATGAACCGGATTTTAGAGACCAACCTGAAGGTTGTGGAATGCTACCGTACCGAAGATGCCGAAATGGTCATTGTGGTTCTGGGTTCGGCGGCCGGTGTTCTAAAGGATGTGGTTGATTACTACCGGGATGTTCATGGCGTTAAAATAGGGGTTGTGCGACCGGTGCTGTTCAACCCGCCCTGTTACGAGGAACTCGCCTATGGTGTCCGCAATGCCAAAGTCATTACTGTTCTGGAACGAACCGGAATGGTTCATAATCAGCTTCTTTTGGCTGATTTGCAAGTGGCGCTGCAACTGTCTCAAAGAGCCTATCGCGAAGGCAAAGACGAACACAAACTTTACGCCCGGGACGATATGCCCACCCTTTTGCATGGGGTTTACGGTCTGGGCAGCAAAGATTTCAACAAGTACGATGCCGCAGCGGTCATTGAGAATATGCGAGCCTGTATGGAGAGCAAAAGGGACGATTTTATCCGGGACTTTTATTCCGGTATCGAAGGCCCCTTTACCCTGAAACCCGAACCACTTCCGGACTACAAGGACCGGGAGCTGGGCCTGACCTTTATCGGAATCGGTGCCGAAGGGGTTAAAACCGCCTTGGAAACCGCAGCGGTGATCTATGCAGAAGAAAGCTGCAACGGCCGACGATATATTGAGTCCGGCGCCAAATACGGCGCCGCCAGGAAAGGGGCGCCGGTATTTATGAATCTTCGAATCAGTGCAAATCCGATCCGAAATGCCTCGGAACTTACCGAGCAAGATGTACTGGCCTTTTTTAATGAAAAATTCCTATCCGGTGAAATTTTAAGAGACTATGTCGGCGGACTGAACCAAAACGGACTCCTGGTGATCAACAGCCCCAGATCCGCGGACGATATCCTCGAAACGTTTCCGGCTGAAATGCGCCAGCGCATTGCCGACAAGAATATCAAGGTGATCGCCGTAGACGCCACGCAGGCCGCCTTGAAGCATCTTAAGAAAAATCTGCCCGGAGCAGTAATGCTGGGTCTTATCAACAAAGAGACGGGGATTTTTACGCCTGAAGCTTTTGAAGCCAGATTTGCCAGTATCATGAAGGAAAAGCTGGGGGCCAAAAAAGGATTTGAGATTATCGATTCCAACGTCGCCCTGTTGAGGGAAGGTGTCGAGAAGGCTTCAGGCGATCCCATTGAAGGAATCTGCTCGTTCGCCGCAGTATCCGATAGTCAGGGTGGGTTTGCGGCAATTATTCCCGAAGATTTCGGCCAAGTCCCGGGAGGCGCCGGTCTTGCGGTTACCATGACGGAAAAGGACGAAATGGGAACCATTAAACCGGTTAACCTGATGGACGATTTTCAAAACACCTTTCGTCAGGAAATGGTTCAACCGATTATTGAGGGAAAAAAGGTTCCCTGGGACCGGTTTATTCCCGTGGTGCCGTCCGGAACCAGTCAATATAAAGATGTGAGCTTCATCGGCACCCAGGTTCCGGTCTGGGATGCAGCAAAATGTATTGCCTGCGGCATGTGCGCAGCCTCGTGTCCGGATTCGGCCCTTCATTCCACGATCACGGACAAGCCTGTCCCCGAAGGGGCCGCTGCCTATTTCAAAGCGTTCAAAAAACCGCCCAAGGGGATTCCCTGGCAGCGTTTTGCCTTAAACATAAACGCAGTTGTCGATCGATGCAAAGGCTGCGGGGTCTGTGCTCAGGTCTGTCCGGTGGATGCTTTTAAAATGGTTGACAAGACACAGACCACTGAAACGGATTTTTTCCCCGAAGCATACCATTATTTGGACAACACCTATGATGCGGCCCAGTATGTGGACCGGATGCCGCTCAACCACCAGGTACTTTTTGTTTTTTCAAAGCTGTATCCGGGCAAACACACCCTGTGTCCCGGTTGTGGTGAAGGAACCATCAACCTTTTGACCTTCTATGCGTTGGAAAGTTTGCGCAACAGCCCCAAAGGAATCGAAACCTTTTACCAGGGACTCAAGGTTCTGTCGGATAAAAACCGGCGGGCCATCGAGCATATGATCGATCGCGGATTTACGATTTACAACATCAATGCCACCGGCTGCAATGAGGTATCGGAACTGGTCAATCCTTTCAACGCCCGGATTTACCAGGCAGGCCATTACGGTTTCGGCACGGCGTCGGCTGCGGCCCTGGGATCCAAGTTTGCCTTGGATCAGGCATATGCCAACGGATTTAACGACGTGTTGAGCAAAATCATTGTGTTTGCCGGCGACGGCGCCATTTACGATATCGGCAACGGTCCCTTCAATTATGCCCTGGGAGAGAATTATGACATCACATGGGTGATTTACAACAACGAGGGTTACATGAATACCGGTGCACAGAAATCCGGCGCCACTCGCTTCGGGTGTGACCGTTCCACTTCGCCCATCGGAGAAAAATTTGCCGGCAAGACGACGCTGCATCGTCGTATTGTCAGCCAAGCCACGGCCATATCACATGTGTATTCGGCCAAGCTAACCGTGGACAATCCTTTTTACGCCATTAAAATACTCAAAGAAGCCATCGCATACTGCGGTCCGTCGGTTGTTGAATTTTTCTCTTACTGCTCACAGGGCCAACAGAGTCATGACTGGGCGGGACCACTGGTTTCCAGGATGATGAACGAAGCCAGAAACTGGCAGATCCAGGTGAGAAGACCTTTTCAAAAGCTCGACATCTCCGCTAACCCGGAACCGGACCAAGTGTTTCCAACAAAGGGCAAATCCTTCAAAAAAGGCGTCAAGCGAGAGCCGGCGACATTCCACGATGTGGTTGGCATGCTGGGCCAGTTCAGTCGGCATATCCTGTCTCAAGATGAAGACGTTATTCCCGAGCTGATTGAGGTCAATGAAACGGTATCGCTTTTCAGGTGGATACGCAACCAGTGTCTGGCGGGTTACCGGGATACCATGCCCACGGAAGAGGAGGTTGAACGCATTATCGCGGAACGATACAAGTTTTGATTTGAGTGTTCAGAGTTCAGGGGTTCAGAATTCAGGAAGCGGATTTGCCTCCTGAACTCTGAACCCCTGAACACTTTTCTTAGGTCCTTATAGGGACCCTGCGTAAAAAAAGACCTGATTTTTCACTAGATGCGGCGCCGGCTGCAGCCACCGGTTCTGGCACCCGTCATAAAACCATCTATCCGGAAATCCCCGGCGCCTCTGAAAAGAAGGATTTTCCGCCCATTGGATGAGATCCAGGTACGCCTGGTGAATCTTTCTGAATGTTGCGGTATCACCGCCATGATCGGGATGATGCTTTTTGGCCTGCAGACGATAAGCGCTTTTAATCACTTTTTCCGGTTCATCGGAATTCAGCTCGGATTTGCAAAGTTTCAGGCAAGTCAACGATGACGCTTTTATCATCGGGATTCTAATCTCCATCGGCATGCCCGGATGATGCAGTGACTTTTGACACTTGGCCTTTTTCAGCAGATATCGGGTGGCCAGGTAGTGACGATTTGTCCTTTTTTTCTCCGCCCACCACTCATTTCCCAATAAATCCGACATATTGATGTAATCTTCAGCAGGCTTTTTGTTTGAAGAACGTGGATAGATGAAACTGAAGATTTCCTTGGCATTATACAGCATCACATCCATAACGATTGACGCGTCGGTAAAGTAAAACGACGCATACCGGGCATTCAGAGCCTTGAGCAATCCGGTTCTCATGTTAAGGGTATATCGTAATTTTTGACGGCAGTCGATGGAGCAATATTTTCGTTTGCCGAGATTTTCAGTGGTGCCGCAGGACAGGCATCGATGATTATTCCGGCAAGCTGAACCGGACCTGCTGTAATGTCGAGAGTGTTTGGCCATAAAATTATTAATCGTTATTTGATGTTTCTTTCTTTTTTGATGATTTCATAGGCTTCCTGAATTTCACGGAATTTATCATTGGCAAATTTTGTAAATTCTTCAGGAAGTCCCTTTGAAGCGATCTTGTCGGGATGATAATCCGATACCAGTTTCCGGTGTTGTTTCTTTATATGATCATTTGAATCATGACTGTCGCACCCGAGAATGGCATAGTATTTTTCAACATCCTGAATATATTTCGACTTGAGCTTTTGATACTTTTCATCACCGAAATTGAATATTCTCACAGCAGATAAAATAAGCTTTTCTTCACTTTGACTCAACGCGCCGTCGGCCACGGAAACTCTGAGCAATATATCGATCATCAAATCGAGCATCTGGTATTGCTCTCGAAACCGGCTGTAGAACTGTTCGGCAAAATCTTCGAAATTATTGGGAGATTCAATGGCCGTATGAAAAATATTGGTTGCAAGTTGTCTGCTTTCGGGATTCAGATTCAAATCGTAAACCATGAATTTTTCAACAGTGTCAATCTCTTCTCTGGATATCCGACCATCGGCCTTGGCCAGTTTTGCAAGCATGGAAAACGCCGCGACAAAAAAGGTAAATTGGGCTTCTTCACCGGCTGAAAGACGGTTCCTTCCATCAATATAATGCGTGTTAGCGTTGGTATCAAAGGCGTGACCCAGCGCTGCGCCTGCAATGGCACCCAACGGTCCGGCCATGGCGAACCCAATGGTTCCCCCGATAATTTTCCCGAGCACTCCCATTACGATCTCCCTTTCATCCGTCATTCAGACGAGGATATTATATTTTATGCTCAAATAGCACATTTTAACCATGATTCCAAATTTCAATTCCTATTCGTTCTCAAATACGAGAAAGAAATTTTAAAAACACGAAACAAAACATCTATAATTATTTGAGGGGCCGATGTGTTTTCCGAGCAGGCGCTCCATGGATAATCTTTTTTTTTAAACCGCATGAACTCGCGGCAAGGGATCGTAAAGAAAGAACAGGATATTATATTTG
>JBAUWG010000331.1:0-9274 GCA_049583675.1 Desulfobacterales bacterium
CGTAAAAAGTCAATAAATACGTCACTCCCGCGAAAGCGGGAGTCCAGAACAAGCCGAAATAACTGGATTCCCGCTTTCGCGGGAATGACAAAAACGGGACTTTTCAGACTTTTTACGAAACCATCAATTTTTAAGAAAATATACTTTACTGCTGATATAAAAAATCGGTTTTTCTTTTCGAATAACGAATAACGAATAACGAATAACCGATAACCAATAACCAATAACGCCAGTTGGGGATGACAGCAGATTTTTCGATCCAGAATTAACAATGAACAATCATCAATCCTTAAGGGGAGAGAACAGGTGCAATGAAAATCCACGAATACCAGGCAAAGGAGTTGTTCAGAAAATACGGCATTCCCGTGCCCCAGGGGGGCGTTGCCTTCAGCGCCGGAGACGCCGAAGAAAAGGCTCAGGATCTGGGGCGATTTCCGGTGGTGGTCAAGGCGCAGATTCATGCCGGGGGCCGGGGCAAGGGCGGTGGTGTCAAACTGGCCCAATCAATAGCGGAGGTGAAACAGCTTGCCGGGGACATCATCGGCATGAATCTGGTGACCCACCAGACCGGCCCGGAAGGGCGGATGGTCCGGAAAGTGCTGGTGGAACAAGGACTGGACATCGCCCGGGAATTGTATGTGAGCATCATCCCGGACCGGGCAACGGCCAAGGTGGTGATCATGGCCAGCGAGGCCGGGGGCATGGACATCGAGAAAGTGGCGGCGGCCACTCCGGAAAAGATCATCAGGGTCTATATCGATCCACTGATGGGGATACAGCCGTATCACTGCCGCCAGGCGGCTTTTGGGCTGAACATGCCGCCGGCGGTGATGAAGGCGTTTGTACCGATGCTGGGGAAGCTGTACCGGCTGTTTGTGGATTACGACTGCAGCCTGGTGGAAATCAATCCTTTGGTGATCACGGCCGAAGAGACAGTGATCGCGCTGGATGCCAAGATCGACTTTGACGACAATGCGCTTTACCGGCACAAGGATATTCTTCAATATCGTGATTTGGACGAGGAAGACCCACTGGAAGTGGAAGCCTCTAAGTTTCATCTCAACTACATCAAGCTGGACGGCAATGTCGGGAACATGGTGAACGGCGCAGGCCTAGCCATGGCGACCATGGACATCATCAAGCTGGCGGGCGCGGAACCGGCCAACTTTCTGGACGTGGGGGGCGGGGCCAGCGCGGAGATGGTGGAGAACGGGTTTCGGATCATGCTGGGGGATGAGAACGTCAAAGGGATACTCATCAATATTTTCGGCGGGATATTGCGGTGCGACGTGTTGGCCAGCGGGGTGGTGAGCGCGGCGAAAAAGACGGGCATCAATGTTCCGGTGGTGGTGCGGATGGAGGGGACCAATGTCAAAGAGGGCCGCAGGATACTGGCCGAGTCCGGGCTCAACCTGATCACCGCCGCGGACATGAAAGATGCGGCTGAGAAGGTGGCGGGCTTTGTTGCGGGAAAATAACAAACCGGCTCGTGGGACAAGGCTTTGGTTATGTCTAAAGGTGGATTGTATTTTTGAAATTCCAAAAATCAAATCCCAAATAGCAAACAAATTCCAATGACTGAAATTCGAAAATCCAAACAATGTTTCGTCCTGGTACGTTTTGGTGATTGAATATTGGAATTTAGGATTTATTTGTAATTTGGTGCTTGTAATTTGTGATTTTAAGGCAAAACTCTTAGCTTTGATCCGGCCCAAAAGGTCAGGGTCTGAATGCAGAAAAAACAGCTGAGGAATAACAAATGAGCATATTTGTGGACAGAAACACACGGTTGCTGGTGCAGGGGATCACGGGAAAAGAGGGACAGTTCCATGCGCGGCAATGTATCGAATACGGTACCAAGGTCGTGGCCGGCGTAACGCCGGGCAAGGGCGGGCAGAAGATGGATGCTGTTCCGGTGTTCAATACCGTTAAAGAGGCCGTGGCCCGGACCGGTGCGAACTGCAGCATGGTGTTTGTTCCGCCGGCATTTGCGGCGGATGCGATCATGGAGGCCTCGGACACCGGGGTGGATCTGATCGTTGCCATCACGGAAGGGATACCGGTGATGGACATGGTCAAGGTTAAAAATTATCTGAAAGGTTCCCCCTCCCGTCTCATCGGGCCAAACTGCCCGGGGATCATTACCCCGGGCGAGTGTAAGATCGGGATTATGCCGGGCCCCATTCACAAACCCGGGGGACCCATCGGCGTGGTGTCACGGTCTGGAACGCTCACCTACGAGGTGGTTCATCAGCTCACGCAAAAGGGCATCGGTCAGACCACCTGCATCGGCATCGGCGGGGACCCGGTCAACGGCACGAACTTCATCGATTGCCTGGCGGCCTTTGAGAAAGACGCCGACACCCAAGGCATCGTGATGGTGGGTGAGATCGGCGGCACCGCGGAAGAATTGGCCTCAGAGTTTATCATAGCGCATGTCACCAAGCCGGTGGTGGGATTTATAGCCGGTCTGACAGCGCCTCCGGGCCGGCGCATGGGCCATGCCGGCGCCATCATCAGCGGCAACAGCGGCACCGCCCAGGGAAAGATAGAGGCCATGAAATCAGCCGGGATTCATATTTGCGAAAACCTCGGCACGTTCGGGGAGTTGTGCGCACAGGTATTTGGGTAATGCATGAAATGGGCATTGCCATGCAGATCGTTGAGATTGCAGTTGCTTCGATACCTTCTGGTTTGAAAAGTGCACAGGTTAAAAGAGTCAACCTGAAAGTCGGAAAACTGGCGGCGGTGGTACCCGAAAGCCTTCAATTCTGTTTTCAAATTGCCATACAGGATACGCCTCTTCACGATGCGGATCTCAATATAGAAGAAATTCCCTTGAGGATCAGATGCGCAGACTGCAACGCTGAATGGATCGCACATGAACCGGTATTCGTCTGTCCGAAATGTAATAGCGGGTCCATAGAAATGCTATCGGGCCGCGAACTGGATATTACTTCCATCGAAGTGGTTGAAAAGGCAGATTAAGATGTATGAATTTATGAATAAAAGTCAAAGATATTATCATCATAAAGAGTTCCATAAACCTCACACCTCTCATGCCGACCGCGCAGGTGCTGGCGATCGGAAAACAGGCACCAGCTTGTCGGGCGAAGCCAACGCGAAGACCAAAGAAATAAAAGTCCTTCGAAAAGTGCTGGATGTTAATGATGAAATTGCACGGCAGAACCGGAAAGTCTTCGAAGAAAAAGGCGTTTTTGTCATCAATGTCATGAGTTCGCCGGGCTCCGGGAAAACCACTATTCTTGAAAAGACGTTGGCTCACATTGCACCGGCAATACGCTGCGGCGTGATTGTCGGGGATATCTGTACGTCCAATGACGCCGACCGGCTATCCGGCTTCGGCGCACCGGTTGTACAGGTCAACACCGATGCATTCGGAGGGGACTGTCATCTGGCGGCCCACGTCATTAAAACAGCCGCCGATAACTTCGACCTGGATGAAATCGATCTATTGATCATAGAAAATTTGGGGAATTTGGTTTGCCCGGCCGAGTTCGATATGGGTGAACACCTTAAGATCGTTGTGCTTAGCGTCACCGAAGGGGAAGACAAACCCCTTAAATATCCCCTGATGTTTCGCGTGTGCCATGCAGCGCTGCTAAATAAAATCGATTTGCTGCCGTATCTCGATTATGACAAGAAGGCAGCGGTTCAAAATATCTTAACAGTTAATCCCGGAATGAAGGTTTTTGAAATATCGGCAAAAACCGAAGACGGTTTTGACTCCTGGATCAAATGGTTGACACAACAGTTTCAGGGATAACTTGAAGCTATCTCAAGATAATCTTTTAGCCCAACCTCGGCGTTGGAGCCTCGTTTTAAGTCCTCGACATACTTAAGTATGTCTGCGGGTTAAAACCCGGCGCCGCCTTGATGTTGAGCCAAAATCTTTATTTTGAGATGGCTTCTATTTTCACCTTCCGCTCTCGCTTATCCTTTCCTTTTAATTTTTGAAATGACAGCTCCACATTGTGGACCTGCCTCCCTTGTAGGGGATGAGCAACCAGGCGTGGTTTCGAAGCAAAGCACCCCCGATAAACATATAAAAAAACAGCCTTGACAAATACGTATTGATATGGTTTACGATAAGAATTGCTAAATCATCTTCAGTTGCTTTTGCAGATTCAATTGACAAATATGTATTGATATGGTTTACATTAAGTGCTGCTTTTTTCGCGGCCGATTCAAAAACAATGGCCTACGTTCGTCTTCGTTACCTCTTTAATGTTAAAGGCAAATGAAGAAACTTCAGTTATTCATTATAATTTATAGCATTCTAGTGGCCTCTTACGCCTGTGCTGCGGATTTCTTGATAACAGCCGATTTTAACGGTTTTTGTGTCGATTTCGGCAGCATGTATCAAAGCGCGTTAAGGGTTACAAGGTATAACAGTCCGGATAAAACTTTCCTATTTTCAGAGCGTTTCGGTCAATTTTATATTTCCATTGAGGTCGGAACGCCTGATTTCCAATCAGATATCGATATCCCCGAAAAATCCGATATTTATGACCACGAAGTGACGCCAATGTCGTCGGTTGTTGAAGGCGCGCCGGTTTTAACGGCGCGATGTCCGGCAAAAAGGTTATTTCTATTCCCTTCCGAAGCGTACCGACTCAGAATTTGAACACCATTATAAAGCTTGGAACAGGCGTGCACTGCGACACGATTTCCGTAGCATTTTGGCGCTGAAATTCTTTGTTGGGGCTTTCCTCTTTATCCAATTGATCAAAGCCGGCCGAAACTTACCCATCTTCAGAGCCATCTAAGAATATCAAGCAGGTGACGGTCATTTCCCATGGCATTTTACAGCCTAAACGGGAAAAGAGCCCATATGGATATTTAAATCCTAATAATGGATTTTGGACTACTCAACTTTAGGGGGTGATAATATGCATTACAAAGGGGGTGATAAAATGCATTACAGCTCAAATTTCGCAAAATGCAGATCTCCTGCGCCATGATCTTCATCATGACGAAGACCAAAATGGTCTTATCTCGCAAATATTCAATCATCCAGATTCAAAAGGAGGTTTAAATGAGTGACGTAAAATTGGGAAATCCCGCTGTTGTCGGCCTAGGCGGATTCGGTATGACCACGTTGTGTTTGCAGTTTCATAATCTTGGCTGGGTAGGACTTACACCTGTGCTGTGGCTGGGGCTTATATTCGGAGGCACCGCCCAACTGATTGCGGGCTTACTGGAGTTCAAAACAGGCAATAACTTTGGTTTTTGCGCGTTTACAGGATACGGTGCATTCTGGATTTCGTTATGTTTTTATGTTATTTTCGGAACAAATGCAGAGCTCATCAAAATGTATCCTGTTCTGAAATTCGAGGCTCATGGCTTAGGCATTTTTCTGCTCATGTGGACATTTTTCACCTTTATTTTATTCATCGCGTCCATGAAACATCACAGCACGCTGGCCTGGATATTCCTCACCTTGCTCTTAGGGTTTATCGGTCTTGATTTCAAAGAGCTCGCCGGGAACAAACTTCTGGGTACGCTCGCTGCCTGGGACCTTATCGTCTGCGCGCTGCTGGCCTGGTATCTCATGGCAGTTGCAATCTATGCAGAATGCGGCATTAAGCTGCCCGTAGGTGGACCATGGATCAAGGGTAGCAGCAGTTAACTTTATTAATTCCGGTTAGTATCGCATCTAACCGTGCCCCGTCCGCGCTTTTGCGGACGGGGCATTCAATTCTGAGACAGATAAAACAAAAGATTGATATTCGGGAAAGTATAAAAACGGGACAATATTAGGACAAAGCTCTTGGATATCAATTATGCCAGATGTACCTGGCGAACGGAGATGATATTCGGTAATTCTTCCAACTCGTGAATCGCTTTTTCGTCTGCCGGCGTGTCGATGTTTACCAGACAAATGGCCCGGTCTTCGCGTCTGCCAAGTTGGAAACGGGCGATATTGATATTATGACGACCCAGCGTCATCCCTACATTTCCGATGACCCCGGGTTTGTCGATATTCTGAATCACAATCATCCATCCCTCAGGGATGGCGTCCAGGTAAATCTCTCCGATCTTTACAAGTCTCGGATATTTTTTTTCGTAAATAGTTCCCCAGATCTCGTCGATCTCTCCTTCGTGGCCTTCGAGTTTCATCCGAATCAAGCTGGTAAAATCGTGCTTCGCCGAACTGATGGTTTCGTGGACATGAAGCCCCTTGTCCTGGGCAATCGCCAATGCGTTGACATAATTTACAGGCGTATCGGTAAAAGAACCCAGAAGTCCTTTCAGACCGGCATGTGTCAGGGGCCGTGTGTCCAGGTCGGCGACACTGCCGCTGTAGCTGATGGTGATATCGTGGATTGTTCTGACAAGTTGTCCCATGAGGGAGCCCATTTTTTCTGTCAGGTCCAGATGAGGACGAAGCTGATTCATCACTTCCATGGGCAGAGACGGGAAATTGACGGCATTGATGATGATGCCGTCCAAAAGAAAAGCGGTCATCTGAGAGGCAATCATTTCCGCTACTTTTACCTGGGCTTCTCCGGTACTGGCACCCAAATGGGGCGTAAATATGACGTTCGGATGCTGGAGTATGGGCAAGTCCGGGTCCGGCGGTTCCTGGGGAAGCACATCCAGGGCCGCACCCGCAACGTGTCCGCTTGAGACGGCCTGGTAAAGGTCGTCGATGTTCACCACTTCTCCCCGGGAGCAGTTGATGATTCTGACCCCTGGTTTCATCTTTTTTAGGGTGGTTTCGTTGATCATTCCCGTGGTCTCTTTTAGACGCGGGACATGAAGCGTTATGAAATCCGAACGCTTAAGTAATTCATCCAAGGGAACAAGTTCTACATCAAGGGCTTTTGCAGCCTCTTGGCTGACAAAAGGGTCGGCGGCGATAACCGTCATTTTCAGGCCTTGCGCACGATCCGCCACCACGCGTCCGATATGCCCGAGGCCGACGATCCCTAAGGTTTTTCCGGTTATTTCAATGCCGGAGAGCTTTTTCTTGTCCCATTTTCCCTGACGAAGGGATGCCGTTCCCTGAGGAATGTTTCTCGCAAGGGCCAGCATGAGGGATATGGTATGCTCTGCCGTGGTGATCGTGTTTCCGCCGGGTGCATTCATAACAACGATCCCCAGTTTTGTGGCGGCGGGCACATCGATATTGTCTACACCGATACCGGCGCGGCCGATCACTTTGAGCCGATGGGCATTTTTTAATACCTCTTGGGTAACCCGGGTTCCGCTTCGGATGGCAAGTCCGTGGAATTCACCGATAATCTTGGACAAAACCTCCGGATCCGATGTTGCCTTGTCGTTATCAACGACAACTTCTATTTCTCCCGACGCTTCAAGTATGTCTTTTGCAACAGGGGACATGTTGTCCCTGACCATTACTTTATACATATTCGGCTCCTATAGCGCTTTTTTCCAGTAAGGCGACAACTCCCGCAGCCGCTCGATAATGGGGGGAAGTTTTTCGATGATAAAGTCGATTTCTTCTTGGGTATTGTAAATGCTGAGACTGAAACGGACCGAACCGTGGGCAGCGGTAAACGGCACGCCCATGGCTCTCAGAACGTGGGAGGGTTCCAGCGAACCCGAGGTACACGCTGATCCGGACGAGGCGCAGATACCGTACTCGTCCATCATTAAAAGGATGGATTCACCTTCAACATACTCAAAGGCGATACTGGTGGTGTTCGGCAGGCGGTGTTCTTTATCACCGTTAATGATGGCGTTGGGAACGCGGTTTAATATTTCGGTTTCGAGTTTGTCTCTTAATCGTTTAACCCGGACATTTTCAGCCAAAAGATGGTGGGCGGCAAGCTCACTTGCTTTTCCGAGACCAATAATGGAAGCGGCATTTTCGGTTCCGCCCCTTCGTCCTTTTTCCTGATGGCCGCCGATTAAAAAGGGCGAATATTTGGTACCTTTTCGAACATATAAAGCCCCCACGCCTTTTGGACCGTGAAGTTTATGTCCCGACAGAGAGAGCATATCCACATCAACATTTTTAAGATCGATGGGAATTTTCCCAACCGCCTGAACCGCATCCGTATGGAATACGATTCCTTTTTCCTTTAAAATCTTTCCAATTTCTTCGATGGGAAAAATAACGCCGGATTCATTGTTGGCCCACATCAGGCTGACCACCGCCGTATCTTCACTAAGGTTTTTAAAAAGATAATCCAGATCCAGAACACCTTTACGGTTAACCGGCACAAATGTCACCCGATAGCCGTTTTTGGACAGATACTCAAACAGATTTTTTATGGCCGGATGCTCCACTCTGGACGTTATAATATGCTTCTTGTCGGGATTTGATAAAGTCGCAGCCCGGATGGCAGTGTTGTCGCTTTCTGTCCCACAGCTTGTGAATATGATTTCCTCCGGAGAAGCACCCAGAAGTCCGGCCAATCGTTCCCGTGCTTCGGTGATCTTGTGTTCCACCGTGCCGCCAAAAGTATGCATGCTGGATGGATTTCCGTAAAGTTCACTAAAATAAGGAAGCATTTCTTCGAGTACTTCCGGCGCAACCCGTGTCGTGGCATTATTGTCCAAATAAATGACTTTCACGATTGCACCTCCTCAACCAAAAGTTCGGGAGCAACCAATTCCCTGAGCTTCGACTCGACATAATTTTTAAGTGTAATCTCGGCAGCACTGCAGGCAGCACATGTTCCCTGAAGTTTCACAAAAACATGGTTTCCGTCCACGTCCACCAGTTCAATGTTGCCGCCGTCTTTTTTGAGAGCCGGTTTGATCTCACGTTCCAACGTTTCTACTATGAGCTTGATTTTCTGAATGTTGGTCAGAGGAATGACTTTTTTCTTTGCTTTGGTTTCACGGCCGAGGGTCGCATCGATAATTTTTTGAATCTTATCGTGGCAACTTTCGCATCCGCCGCCGGCTTTGACATAATTGGTCACATCCTCTATGGATTTCAGGTGATTTTCTCTGACGGCGCGTTCTATTTCAATGTCGGTGACCCCGAAGCATTCGCAAATGATTTCACCCTCCACTTTCTTTACAGCATCTCCGCGGTAATTTGAAATCGCATTTTCAAGAGCGTCACGACCCATAACCGAACAATGCATCTTCTGTTTTGGAAGGCCTCCCAGAAATTGTGCAATATCGTCATTGGTGATCTTTTGCGCCTCTTCCAGAGTCAAGCCTTTTATCATTTCAGTCAGAGCCGAGGAAGAAGCAATGGCGCTGGCGCAGCCAAAGGTTTGAAACTTTACATTTTTGATTCGTTTATGGTCATCCAGCTTAAAAT
>JBAUWG010000332.1:0-1698 GCA_049583675.1 Desulfobacterales bacterium
GATTTATTAAAACCTTCAATATCGTCCCAATAAAGAACTTGATTTTTCATCTTCATATAACATAATCTGATCCATCCGCTCCGGAGGTTGTGTTTCTCAATGTGCCATAAAATTTAAGATGTTAGCCGATGCGCTTTCGTATCTTAACCTTATTCTGAATCGGAAGACAGGATTAATTTAAACAATGAAAAGTATACGACATTTAAAATTGTGCGTGTTGCTCTTGCTGTTCCTTATCACGCTCGGTGTAACAGGGTATATGACCATTGAACATTGGGATTTTTTAGACGCCCTGTACATGACCGTAACGACGCTCACCACCGTGGGATATGGCGAAGTTCACAAATTGAGTGACAGTGGACGGGTGTTCACGATTTTCTTTATTATTATCGGTGTAATATACTTTTTATATATTGCCGGTGCTATTGTCCAGTTTATGGTGGAAGGTCAAATCAGGGCCATTATGGGGAGGAGAAGCTTGGATAAAAAAATCAGTCGATTAAAAAATCATTACATTGTTTGCGGATACGGACGAATCGGGAGGATCCTTTGTAAAATGTTGGCAAGAAAGCCGGTTGACGTTGTGGTTGTCGAAAATGACCCGGAACTCATTCCGGTCATGAATGCCGAAAAGGTTCTCTATGTGTCCGGCGATGCCTCGGATGAAGCCAATTTGATAAAAGCCGGAATAAGACATGCGAGCGGCCTGGTGGCTGCCCTGGCAAGGGATGCTGATAATGTGTATTTGGTGCTGACGGCCAGACAAGTCAATCCGGATATTTTCATTATGGCAAGAACGTCACAAAACGAATCAAAGTCCAAATTGCTGGCGGCTGGAGCCGATAGGGTGGAATCGCCCTATGATATGGGAGCGGTCAGCATGGCCCAGCGGATTGTTCGTCCGACAGTGACCTACTTTCTGGATCAAGCCCTCGCGTATGAGCCGGAGAGTATACAAATGGAAGAAATTCCGGTTGCGCCTTCCTCCAGCCTGATCAATGTGATGTTGAAAGATTCGGGAATCAGGCAGCAGTTTAATCTGATCATTGTCGCCATCAAAAAATCAGACGGCAGCATGTTGTTCAATCCGTCCTTTGAGACGGTTATCGAAAGCGATGATACGGTGATTGCCGTGGGGATGGCGAAAAATCTTCAGAAACTGGAAAAGATCCTCAATCCAGCATAAGAAGAGCTGGACGGGTTCAAAGGGGTGCGCTCCCCCGTCTCACTCCGACGTCAACGTGTCTGATCATTTGACGGATAATACGTCATCGAATTTTAACGCGATGAGGGCTATATTTTGTAAATGATTCTTTCTTCCGTAATAACGATATCCACATACTTGTCATGGGCCTCCATTTGAACCTGGGGGAGGATTTGGTCTTCAAACGTGAGAGCGACCTTTCTCGTGGTAATCGGAAGATTTGGGATAAGGCGGTCGTAATTTCCATGGCCGGTCCCGATCCTTCCTCCTTTTTCATCAAATGCAACACCGGGGATGATGGCAATATCGATGCATTCAATGGGTACAATGTTGCAGCGGCTCGGATCCGGCTCTAGGATATGCCCGGCGCTCGTTCTTAAGTCCGCGTCAAGATCGTCGATTTTAAACAGTGTCGCTTCATGTTTTGTTGTACCGAATGACGGAAGAATGACGATTTTTTTAAAGATCAAGCATTTTTTGATGATGTTCATACT
>JBAUWG010000333.1:0-2794 GCA_049583675.1 Desulfobacterales bacterium
CTGCCGGATACCTTTTCACTCATGCGTTCCAGTGCATTGCCGATTTCACACACCACTACCGCAAAAGAAGCCGTTACCCTTCTTCGACTGGGAAGAATTCTTAATTTCATGAAATTTCTGGCGGATACGGGGACTTCGCATGCCGATGCATCCCCCGTACATGCCGCAGAAGAGCAGATGGATGCGCGGACGGAGAGCGGGAAGAAACTTTTAAACATGTTCCTGATCGACGGCAAAATCAGGGGACAAACACCGGCGGGCGAGATCTTCCAGCACAACATCTCACTGCAGGTGGCCCGCGGGTTTATCGCAAAATTAAAAGATATCCGTGTCACAGGCACCCGGTAACTGCTAACGGTGTACCCGAAAGCGGAAACTAATTTTTGTGAAGCGTTTTTTTTATTTTGGTTCTTTTATTATACAAATCAAAATAGAGCTGATAGGCGACATAGTATTTGTTGATATCCGAGACATAATCAACGGTTTCCCTTCCGATGAGTTCATCGGCAATTTTCTCGACATTGAAAAACCACTTGTTCGGGTTGAAGCCGCGTTTACGCGTCTCTTGGCGCATTTTGTAAATTTTGGCAGGACCGGCATTGTAGGCGGCCCACGAGAAAAAAACACGATCGGCCGGCGCAATTTTTGGGCTGTTGAAATATCTGGAGCGCAAAAAATTCAAATATTTTGATCCGGCATGAATATTGTTGTCGAGGAGTTGAATATTTTTGATATTAATATTTTTGTCCGATGCGGTTTCAGGCAGTACCTGCATGATGCCGATGGCGCCGGAGGGGCTTCGCTTTGAATTGTCGAGGCCGGATTCCTGATAGGCCTGGGCGGAAAGTCCCAGATAATTGAAATGATATCGGCGGCCGTATTTCTTGAAAAGCCCCATCAATTTATTGAGTTTGCTGCGTTCGGATTCGGTAATCGGATTTTTGATCCATTTCGAATTCTGATAATATCTTTTAAAAAGAATGTTTCCCAGCAGGGTTCCTTTTTTATTCTTCTTGATAAAATCGTTTAAACTTGAAAGAAGGGCCTTGTTTTCCTTTCGCACCGCCCAGGCGATTTGGCCTTCGGAGTTTATCCTCAGATCTTTGCGAATCACGATATCCGGCAACACCTGGGCCCATGCTTCAGCTTCCTGTCGATCCGCCACCGTGATATCCACAACGCCTGCGTTGACCAGTTGCAGAATATCTTCGGTGACGATGTAATCCTGTGATTCGATAATGTTCGCCGGCAATCGTTTCATTTTTTTTAATTTGACGTTCAACGCCTTGAGATGCGTCACATAAGAGCTTCCTTTGCGCACATAGACCATTTGATTGGACAAATCCTCGACAGATTGCATCCCTTTCACATTCTTGTTCAAAACGACAATTTCATCGACCCTGGGGATATACGGGCTCGTAAAATTAACGATCTTTTGCCTTTCAGGCGTAATGGTAAGAGTTGAGGCGGCAATGTCGCCTCGCCCGTTTTTCAGGTCCAAAAGGATTCGGTCGAACGGTACGGGAAGGAAAATCATTCGGGTTTTGGCATAAGGGTTCTTTTCTTTTCGATTTAAAAATTTTTCATAGGCTTTCAGCATTTCATATTCGAATCCCCGAGGCTTGCCGTGATCAAAAAAGTAATTGGTTTTACAGTAGCTGACCAGGACTCTGATGCGCCTTTTTTTGCGGATCCGGTCGAGGTCTCCTTTGAACGGTTCATTGATGGGATAAAGGACGGCCTGTTCATCGGTCATGGGGGGCGCAGATTTTTGAGAGGCGAGTACAGGGGAGGCATTTAAGAAAAATGAAGCCACGAAAACAAGCAGCATTCTCATTGGAGCGTAGATATGAATTTTTCTCACACAGTCACCTCCTATTTAAATCGTCCATTAGCTTTCCGCCCCTCAGCGAAAGGGAAAAAAAACAATAACTCAGCGTCCTCCGCGCCTTTGCGGTGAATAGTTTTTATTGGTGACTTCTTAGAATAAAGTGTGAAGCGATCAAGGTAAGTATAGGAGATATCAAACTAATATTGCAAGCATTCTTTTTTCTAAGCAGCTTGCCGGCAGATGCCGCGGAAAAAAACGCTTCATTGACGTTTTTGGGCAATACGTTTAAGATCGACATGCTTGAGTATGCCTGCGGGTTAAAACTCGGCTCCGCTTTGATTTTGAACCAAAATCTTTATTTTGAGATGGCTTCTAGTAATCCTTATTTCCTCCGCCCCATCTTCCGCCGCCGCCCCCCCGCTTTGGTCCTCCGGGTTTTGCGCCGGTTCGACGGCCTTCAGCGCGAGGGTGGCCTTCAGCCCGGGGGCGGGCTTCATTGACATTAAGGTTTCGGCCTTTCAGATCTGTTCCATTCAAGCCCTGGATTGCTGACTCTGCCTTGGCTTTGTCGGGCATCATCACAAATCCAAACCCTTTTGATTTGCCGGTATATTTGTCTTTTATAACTTTGGCGGAATCGACTTCTCCAAAGCTCTCAAAAGCTTGCTTTAAATCCTCTTCGGTTACCTCATACGATAGATTCCCCACATAAATATTCATTCTGGTCTCCTTCTTGTCATGATAATATAGAAGTCAATCAATCCGGCGGCATGGATTCACCGGTATGCTTCTGCGCGTCACTTCGGCGTTTGCGTGAACAGAGATATCCTCGAAAAAAAATAACGATGGTAATAGAAAGAAATGGATGTCTCAGACGCAATAAAAGCAATAGCTCTTATTGGCATCCGACGCACTCTCCATTGCCGATGAAATATCTCGATATAGAAAATTATTGTGTATTTC
>JBAUWG010000334.1:0-2268 GCA_049583675.1 Desulfobacterales bacterium
CTTTTAACTAGTGTCCATCCATAAATGAGGATTTTTGTTCGAAATCAAGGCATGCGAAAAAAATAACCACAGGCTTATAGTTGATATTCCGAGGATTATTTTTTGAGCATAACGCCGAGATCGGGCAAAAAGACCATTTATGGATGGACACTAACTATATATCCGATTTAAAAGTCTGATCCTAGTATACACAACAAGTGATGCCGTCAAGGCCTTTTTAAGTGAATCGGGCGCCGGTACGATTCATTATAAGGGATTCAGCTCTTTTCTAATGCATTGACAAACCATACCACATCGTAGTAAAAAAGTAAATATATGCGCCAACTTCGCATCCGAAAACGACCCAAACCGTTCTTGCCCTCATGCGCCGTTACAACAGCAACGGGTCGGGATAATAATCACACCCTGCAATTTTGGAGACCGTCCCATGAAAAACGATATCAAAAAGCGAGATCCGTCTTGCCGAATCGATGCGGCATCTTTAAGCCGGTTCAAACAACAACTTCCCGCTGTTGCCGAAAGCATTATCGACAGTTGCTACGATGAAGAAAGCTTCACCCATATCGACTACGAGCCGATTCCTTCCGAAGGGTATGTGGTGGATATCATACACAAATTAAAAGAAATTCTTTTCCCTGGCTATTTTGCGCGTGAAAAAATCGATCCGGTCAATCTGAAATACTACATGGGACAGGCGGTTTCGGTTTTATTTGACATGCTTTCGGTTCAGATCGCCCACAGCATCCGGCACGATTGTTTCAGATACGATCTTCCTTGTACCGAATGTGAGGAACAAGGACAAAAGATGGCGCTGATGCTTCTTGAATCGATTCCTTCCCTTCGAAAAACACTGGCAACGGACGTTCGGGCGGTATATGAAGGGGATCCCGCAGCCAAAAGTTACGATGAAATCATTTTCAGCTATCCGGGCATCTTTGCCATGAGCGTATTCCGGGCGGCGCATCAACTCTTTAAACTTAATGTTCCGCTCTTACCCCGCATCATGACGGAACATGCGCACAGCTTGACCGGTATCGACATTCATCCAGGAGCCGATATCGGAGAAAGTTTTGTGATCGATCATGGAACCGGCGTGGTTATCGGCGAAACCACCGTTATCGGTAAAAACGTTCGAATCTATCAAGGCGTGACCCTCGGTGCCCTTTCACTCCCAAAAGACGCCGGGAAACGGCTGAGGGGAAAGAAGCGTCATCCCACCATCGAGGATGATGTCATTGTCTACTCGGGCGCAACGATTTTGGGCGGAGATACCGTCATCGGCGCAAGATCCGTCATTGGCGGAAATGTCTGGATCACCCAATCGGTGCCTCCGGATACCCGCGTCATCATGGAAACACCGAAGCTGGTTTATCGATAGCCTGAGCAGCCCTATCCAGATGGAATAGAAGCTATCTCAAAATTAGGATTTTCGGTCGAAATCAAGGCGAGGCCGAGGATCAGCCCGCAGGAATACTCAAGTATGTCGCGGACTTGAGACGAGGGCTCAACGCCGATATCGGACGGAAAGACTTTTTTGAGATGGCTTCTACATAGTCGGAGTTGGATCCCCGGCGCTTTCATGCGCTTTTTGCAAAGCTCTTCGGTTATCCAGGCGCGCTTTTAGTTTAGGAAACTGATCCATATCGGTATGCGGCAAAAAAAGAGCGGCCACATAATTGTCCATAAAAGACCGCGTCTCCGACAGTTCGAAATTTGTCATTCGCCGCGTGACCGCCACAACGTCCTTCCTGATGCGGTTGGTCAGACAGCTCATCTTTGCCCCCATTAAAGATCCATTGCCGACAAACCGAACCCGGTCCGAATCCATTTCCGGCAAAAGGCCGATGACCATCGCCTTTTCCAGATCCACATAACTGCCGAATCCGCCTGCCAGATAAATCCGATCGATGTCCTGCGTCCGCAGCCCCACTTCCTCAAGCAGGGTCATACAACCGCTGTAGATAGCCCCTTTGGCCCTTATGAGATTATCGAGGTCCGGCTCCGTGAGGCCGATATCTCGATCGATTTGCGTTTCATGCTTCCATGCCAGCACATACTCGTAAATGCCGGCAACTTCTCGGACGCGAGGCGTATTCAGATCGCGGTTGAATTTCCCCTGGTTATCGATGACCCCCATTTCAAACAGGGTGGCGGCAATGATGATAAGTCCTGAACCGCAGATTCCTTTGGGTCTGACATTGCCGATGGTGATATTCATAGGCTCCAATGTCACGGGGTCCAATGAAAAATCCTCGATGGCTCCTTTGG
>JBAUWG010000335.1:0-2209 GCA_049583675.1 Desulfobacterales bacterium
TTTGAATTCACCATATTTCTCACCCGAATAGTGATGAAACGCCTTGTCTATGAAAAAAAGACGTCCGTGAGTGTTCCCAAAAAAAGGATCGGAGATATATACATATTGACCTTTAAAAAAATTTTTACCGCCTCGGCCATATCCTGGCTCCTGGCAAGTCTTTGCTGATATAAAAATATCAGAGAAACGGATACTACCGCAGCCCAGTAAAAGCCGTTCTTGTGAGTGATAAATCCCGCATATACCATGGCTCCGGCGGAAACCATGTAACAGGCGGCCGATATCAAAAGCGCCGCTTTCTTTCCCATACGAACCGGTATGGAATGAAGATTCTCTTCGGTGTCGAACTCAAGGTCCTGCATTGCATAGACAATGTCGAGCCCTGCGATCCAAGTCAATATAACCAGTCCCAGCACAAACGGAACCTGCGTAAATTTCCCGGTCGCGGCAAGATATCCGCCGATGGGGGCCGCAGCCTCAACAAGACCCAAATAAAAGTGAGAAGAAGCACTGAAGCGTTTAAAATAGGAATAGGTGAACAGCAAAAAAACCGCCGGAAAGGACAGGTAAAAGCAGATTCTGTTCAACATGAACGCCGTCCCGACAAGCACCAGGGAAGATACGATGGCCGTCAACCATACGCTTTTCGGCCGAACCTCTCCTTTTGGAATCAGTCGACTGCGGGTTCGCGGATTTTTGGCATCGATAGCGGCATCGATAACGCGATTGAAAGACATCCCGGCGGTTCTGGCAGCCACCATTGCAATGATCACAAAGAACCAGGTCCTGAAACTTCCTCCGCCGGCAAAAAGTACTCCCAACAATGCAAAGGGTAGGGCAAAAAAGGTCTGTTCGATCATCATCAGTTCGGAGAATTTTTTAAAATCCATATTCCTTCCAACGCCTGTCAACTATCTGGATAATCTCTTCAGACATGGTGATCTCTTCCGGCCATTCTCGCCCCATGCCTTCTTCACGGGTCTTTCGAGTGGCGTCTATCCCCATTTTCCCACCAAAATTGGAATAGGGCGCGCTATGGTCCAATGCATCCAGGGGGCCTTCCGACACCAACAGATCCCTTTTAGGATCGACATTATTTAAAAGTTTCCAGACCACTGTGCGTGAATCTTTCAGGTCAATATCTTTGTCAAATACGGCAATATATTTGGTGGACGCCATCTGCCCGAGTCCCCAGAGCGCGCTGATAACTTTTTTGGCCTGCCCCGAAAATTTCTTATCAATGGATATCAATGCACAATTATGAAACACGCCCTCCATGGGAAGCTCCATATCCACAATCTCCGGAACAAGCATCTTCAACACCGGCAAAAATATTCTTTCCGTAGCTTTTGCCATATAGCAGTCTTCCATGGGAGGCTTTCCAACAATGGTCGCCGGATAAACCGCCTCGTTTCTACAGGTGATGCAGGTGACATGGAATACCGGATAACGATCCGCAGGGGAATAGAATCCGGTATGGTCTCCGAAAGGCCCTTCGATACGCCCCTCGTTCGGATCCACATACCCTTCAATCACAAAGTCGGATTCTGCTGGAACAAAAATATCAACGGTTTTGGCACGGGTGATTTCGATGGGCTTTGATCCAATAAAACCGGCCAGCAACAGTTCATCGATATCAGGGGGAAGCGGTGCTGTTGCGGCATAGGTCACCAAGGGCGATCCTCCGAGGGCCACTGCCACATCCATTCGCTTTCCCCTGGATTTGTATTTATCAAAGTGGCGGTTGCCGTCTTTATTATACTGCCAGTGCATGCCGGTGGTGGCATGATCATATTTGTGCATGCGATACATACCCATATTCTGAACTTCGGTATCCGGGTCTTTGGTAATGACAATGGGAAGCGTGATGAACGGCCCGCCGTCATCCGGCCAGCAAGTGAGTATGGGAAGGATATCTAAAAGCGACCCATCCATGCCATAGGTTTGTTCCTGGCACGGCGCATTTTTCACCTTTTTCGGTGTAATCCCTGATAATGCTTTAAGATCGAGGAACATTTTGATCTTTTGGGTAAAACTCGCGGGGGGTTTAATTTTTATGAGCGCTTCGATACGGCGGGCGACATCGTCAAATCCATTGCATCCCAACGCCAATTCCATTCGTCGAAAACTACCGAAGGCATTAATGAGCAGCGGAAACGGCGAGCCTTTGATATTTTCAAAAAAAAGTGCCGGACCGTAGGTTTTGCTC
>JBAUWG010000336.1:0-3048 GCA_049583675.1 Desulfobacterales bacterium
AATGGTCTTTTTGCCCGATCTCGGCGTTATGCTCAAAAAATAATCCTCGGAATATCAACTATATGCCTGTGGTTATTTTTTTCGCATGCCTTGATTTCGAACAAAAATCCTCATTTATGGATGGACACTAGTTAATGTCGACGACCTGGCTGCAACAATTTTTGCCTGGATATTTCAGTATTGGTAAGATATTGCCGATATTGATTTAATAACGACCTTTAATGTTATCTTTTTATTGATAAGGTTTACGGTGTACACTCGGAGTTTGAAAACAAATATTACCGTTCAACTGGCGGTGCTGTTATTGATGGCATTGATTTTAACCGCATTTGTCATGGTTATTCTTATGCAAAAGGCGCTCGTCAGTTCGGAAGTGTCAAAAGGATATGCCTTTTTGTCCGGAATTTCAGCTAATAAACAAATTCGTTTTCAAGCAAAAAATACGATCACCCCTTTGGATTTTCAGGATGATGCCAAGGTAATGCTCAACGAAATCGGATTTTCATACATTTTATTGATGGATGAAAGCCAGAATCGGATTATTTCGGAGGGCAAAAATATAAAAATGCAGGGTGAACTCGAAGCGATTACGCGACAGACCATCCAATCAGGGATGAAAACAAGTCGATTTATGGGTTCGTCCTGGTGGGGCGTGTGGCGGCAGGGACAAGATATGATTATTTCGGCACCCATCATTCGGGAAGGAAAACTTGTCGGCGCCGGCAGCGTTGCAGTATCCCTCTCGGGAACATATGATGTTTTGAAGCAAACCCAATATGTATTGTTGATATATATCTTTATAAATACGATTGTGTTTACCTTTATTGGTTTTTGCAGAATTTCGAAAACCATTGTGAAACCGCTGCAGAGACTGGTCAAAAGGGCCGAAGCCTATCAAGACGATAATGAGATGTTTTTTTTGTCTGAAAATGAAGACAGCGCGTTCAACAAACTTTCCAAGGCATTAAACCGAATGCTTCAACATATCGCCGAAGATAAAGAAAAACTCCAGGGTGCCGTGGTATCTCTTGAAAAGGCCAATTTTGACTTAAAGCAGGCGCAAAAAGATATGATCAAGGCAGAAAAATTGGCTTCCGTCGGCAGATTGTCTGCGGGTATCGCCCATGAAATCGGAAACCCCATCGGTATTATAACCGGTTATCTTGAGCTGTTGAAAAGAGAAGACGTCTCAAATGACGACAAAATAGATTTTATTCTGCGTACTGAAGCTGAAATAAAACGCATCGATGGGATTATCCGTCAGCTCCTGGATCTATCAAGGCCCTCCAATGAAGATGTGATTGCCGTACCGGTCCATGCCATCATTGAAGATGCTGTGGGCGCATCCCGTTTTCATCCGTTAATGTCCAATATTGATCTGGATCTTAGGTTGTCCGCGAATGACGATCGCGTGAAAGGAGACCCCAATCAGCTAAGACAGGTTTTTTTAAATCTGATGATCAATGCCGCAGACGCAATTTTATCGGCGAATCATCATTCAAGAGGAAAAATATCGATTGTCAGCCAGGTCCAAAAAACCATTCGAAATGATGCGGCGAAAGAAAAAGACATGTTGAGAATAGATTATATCGATAATGGTTCGGGAATTTCCGCTGAAAATCTTGCCAATATTTTCGATCCTTTTTTTACCACCAAAGGGCCCGGGAAGGGAACCGGTCTTGGACTTTCGGTCTGTTTCATGATCGTTGAGGCAATGGGAGGCAACATCAAAGCCGCCAGTCAAGAAGGTGACGGTGCGACGTTTACGGTGTTCTTGCCGCTGAGTGCCGGCGAAAGGATATGATAATGTATAAAAAATTATCAAAGGACACACTGTCGTCTCAAAAACGTTTACTGGTGATCGATGATGAAGAGAATATGCGTCATATGCTGACTTCGATGCTGAAAAATGACGGTTACCGGGTTGACACGGCATCCAACGGTTCCGAGGCATTGGATATGGTTGATCAGACGCTATACGATTTTATTCTCTGTGACCTCAGGATGCCGGATATGAGTGGCATGGAGTTTTTTGAAACCGCGCGAGATAAGCTGTGGGCCAGCACCGTCATCATGATGTCGGCTTACGGCAGCATCGATACGGCGGTTGAAGCCGTAAAAAAAGGCGCCTATGACTTCATATCCAAGCCCTTTAAAATAGACGAGGTGCTTCTGACTCTCAAAAAAGCGGAAGAGCGCGAGAGCCTGAAGAGAGAAAATCGCTGGTTAAAAGAACGGATTCGAAAGATTCAGGATGATTATCACTTCGGCAACATGGTTGCCAAAAGCAAGTCCATGGATCTGGTGTTCAAGACCGCAGAGAAAGTCGCACAATATGACACCACTGTGTTGATTTACGGTGCAAGCGGTACCGGAAAGGAACTCGTCGCCAAGGGAATTCATTTTTCAGGGCCAAGAGCCAAAAATTCACTGGTTCCCGTTAATTGCGGCGGCATCCCCGAGACATTGCTGGAAAGCGAACTTTTTGGGTATCGAAAGGGCGCCTTTACGGGTGCGGACAGCGACAGAAAAGGTCTTTTTGAAGAAGCGGACGGCGGAACGATTTTCTTGGATGAAATCGGAGAGTTGCCATTGTCTTTGCAGGTCAAACTCCTCCGGGTGTTGCAGGAAAATGAAATCAGGGCGGTGGGAGATTCAAAAACAAAAAAAATAGATGTTCGCGTTATCGCTGCAACGTCCAAGGACCTCGAATATGAGGTCAAAAACGGCACCTTTCGCGAAGATCTCTTTTTTCGGCTCAATGTGTTGCCGATCCAATTGCCTTTGCTGAAGGACCGGAGCGAAGACATACCGATGTTGAGCCGGCATTTTATCGACCGCTTCAATATCAGCCTCGAAAAAAATATCAATGGCATATCGCCCGCGGCCATGTCCCTTTTGCTCAAACATTCCTGGCCGGGAAATGTCAGAGAACTTGAAAATGTTATCGAGAGGGCCGTCGTCCTTGCCGAAGGAACGATTCTTGTGCCGGAAAACTTTTTCCTCGATACGGGCCAAGGGGCGAAGACCGAAAAGATGGAAGATTTG
>JBAUWG010000337.1:0-2442 GCA_049583675.1 Desulfobacterales bacterium
AATGGTCTTTTTGCCCGATCTCGGCGTTATGCTCAAAAAATAATCCTCGGAATATCAACTATATGCCTGTGGTTATTTTTTTCGCATGCCTTGATTTCGAACAAAAATCCTCATTTATGGATGGACAATAGTTAAAAGGAAACAATCATGCGGCTGCATTATTTCCAGCATGTTCCCTTTGAAGGCCTCGGGAGCATTGAATCGTGGGCCAAAGATATGGCCCATGAAATCACATCGACAAGGCTTTTTGCCAAAGACCCCTTTCCGAAACTGGACGATATCGACCTGCTGGTTATCATGGGCGGTCCCATGGGCATTTATGAAGAAGATAAATACCCGTGGCTTTTTAAAGAAAAAAAATATATCGACCAGGCCATTTTAAACGGAAAAATCGTTCTTGGAATTTGCCTTGGCGCTCAATTGATAGCAGATGTGCTGGGTGCCAAGGTGTATCCCAACACATACAAAGAAATCGGATGGTTCCCCATCCAAAAAACCCGCGATCCCGCTGAAACGCGGATTGCGGATTTTCTTCCCGAACAAACCGATGCATTTCACTGGCATGGGGATATGTTCGACATCCCTTTGGGTGCCGTCCATATTGCAAAGAGCGCCGCGTGTGAGAATCAAGGGTTTATCTATGACGACCAGGTTGTCGCTTTGCAGTTCCACCTTGAAACAATAGAACAAAGTGCAAGAGATTTAATCGCCAATTGTGAAGACGACCTTACTGACGGCCCCTTTATTCAATCACCGGAAGCAATGTTGACGGAACCATCGCGCTTTAAAAAAATCAATGGGTTGATGAGTGAACTCCTGAATCACCTGGCTTATATCTGTTCAACCGCTTTTTCTTGCGGCAGCTTTGGGATTAGAACGCTGGATCAGGTCCGGCGCCTGAAATAGAAGGCATCTCAAAAAAGTCTTTTCGCCCGATATCGGCGTGATGCTCAAAAAATAATCCTCGGAATATCAACTATAGCCCGCGGTTATTTTTTTCGCATGCCTTGATCTTGAACAAAAATCCTCATTTCCGGACGGACACTGATGATGGGGTGCTTCACATCAAATACCTGACAACGAAAAATCCGGCGATCAAAAGAACGGTAAATGCCGTGGCGAGAAGGTTGAAATATTTATCGATAAACGCCTGAATGCTCGGGCCGAAAATGTAAATCAGCCCGCCGACAAGAAAAAAACGTGCGGACCGAGATACCAGGGATGCTAAGATAAATACTGAAAAATTAATCTTAAAGGCGCCGGCGGCGATCGTAAAGACCTTATAAGGTATGGGTGTAAAACCCGCGATGCCGACCGCCCATGCATCATATCTATTATAAAGAACTTCAATATAGGCAACTTTTTGGGTGAGGCCGTAAAAATCGACGATACGAGCGCCGATGGTCGTCATGAACTGCCATCCGATAAAATAACCGAAACATCCTCCAAGAACGGACCCCGCGGAGCAGATCAATGCGTATTTCAACGACTTTTTGGGTATGGAAACCGCCAGCGCGATGAGAAGGATATCCGGAGGTATGGGGAAAAAAGAGGCTTCGCTGAACGCCAGAACAAACAGTGCCCATGATCCGTAAGGCGTTTCCGCCCAGTGAAGAACCCAGTCGTATAGGCGTCTCAGCATGACTTAACTTCTCCATCCATATTCACCCACCAGTTTGACAAATCGGCACCCCCCCAAATTCGATTTATGAATTCCATGCTCATCCTTGTAAAGTTTTATGAGTTCCTGAGAATACTGATCTCCCACGGGGATGACCATACGCCCTCCGACGGCCAGTTGGCTGACGAGCGGTTCAGGAATACTCGGAGAACCGGCCGTAACGATAATCGCGTCAAAAGGGCTTTCATCCTTCCATCCTGAAGAGCCGTCTGAATATTTTGTGACAATATTGTGATACTGAAGTTGGTCAAAAAGTTTTCGGGTTTTGGTGTAGAGCGGGTATAATTTTTCAATGGTATAAACGCGAAACACAATTTCGGCTAATATTGCCGCCTGATATCCGGATCCAGTCCCGATTTCAAGAATCCTGTCGTCTTTCCCGGGTTGCAACGCCTGCGTCATCTCGGCCACAATATAAGGTTGGGAGATGGTCTGCTGTTCCCCGATGGGAAGCGGAAAATCGCCGTATGCCTGATCTCTTAATGCGTCACTGACAAAGAGGTGCCGGGGAACCTTCAGCATGGCTGCCAGAACAAAAGGGTCGGTGACGCCGCGGGATTCGATCTGTCTTCGGACCATCTCTTCACGCTGGCGAGCATATTTTATGGCGTTTTCGTTCAAACGGGATATCCTTTAACCGGGTGCTCGGCACCCTGGAGGGTAATATACGGATTTTCTATCAAAACAGAGGAGTTACGTCAAGAAATTAGAATTAAAAAGCGATTTTTTATAAAACATGTCCTTTTTGTGTTCAGGTGTAT
>JBAUWG010000338.1:0-3294 GCA_049583675.1 Desulfobacterales bacterium
AATGATTCTAAAACCGGTCTGCTGAATAATAGTATAAGCGGGAGTACTACATCTTTATCGGGTCACCATTACTTCCGGGACCGGAAGGTGTATACGGGTTCATCCGGTTTAAAAAAGAATATCCGCACAGCGACTGTGTAGGAAAAGCACTACAAGAGCTCAGTTACATATATTCGGCAATCGAAACCGTTCTGTCGCCGAGCATATTGACATAGCTGCCTTGTTCATTATCGTACCAGCCATAGACTACGGCCTGGGTGATCGGAATTCGGATGACGACATTCTTTAATGATTTTAAAATCACTTTTTCCAGTCTCGGCACTGTTTCCAGGTCGATGACCTGTTCGGCCGTGCGGGTGTGAGTTTCATGTCCCTCGATGATGGCGGCGGCCCTCGGCATTCCGATAATATCGCCTGACACGTTTTGCTGATCGGTATAGTGAAGATATCCCTTGATGTCGTCGGATGCAGCTTGATGATATATATTGTTGAGCATTTCCCTGCTGATCGGCACGCCGGACAACTCCTCCTGCAAATTCAACACCAGTATAATGAGAGATCCGGTGGAAATGGGAATCCTGACCGATTCCGCAATAAATCCGATTTCCGCCATTTCCGGAAGAACCAGTCTTAGTGCACTAGCGGCGCCGGTGCTGGTTAAAATGATGTTATTCATAATGCTCCGATTTTTCCGAAGATCGGTCGCGCCGGTTTTCGGCAGCCTGTCCAGTACCTGTTGGGAGCCTGTTGCCGCATGGACTGTTGCCATGGAGGCCGATAAAATTTTTTTGGATCCAAACACATTCAAAAGGGGTTTAATCATATGCGCCAAACAGGTGGTGGTACAGGACGCATTGGAAATGATTTTATGCCGCCTGGGATCGAAAACATTATCATTGATGCCCATCACCGTGGTAACCGCATCGGACGGTATGGACTTTCCTTTATCTTTAATTTTAAAAGGTGCCGACACAACGACCTTCTCGGCGCCGGCTTCCAAATGGCCACGCACGGCCCCTTGCGGATGATCGGGTAAAAGAGTCGGATCAAGAAACGTTCCCGTTGTTTCAACCACGAGTTTTACGCCATGTTCTTTCCAGTTTAATTCCGCCGGATTTCTGGAGGATCTCAAGAAGCGGACCTTGACGCCGTCAATGGTCATCGCGCCGGTTTCTTCGTCTATATCTCTGATCAAAGACGTTGCTTTTTCACCGTACAAATATCCGTGGAGTGATCCATAGGTTGAATCTCTTTCCGTATAATGCGCGATGTCTTCAAGGGATGTGCCCACCGTTCGACCGAGATTCACGATAATTTCACTGAAATATTTCCGGCCCACATGGTGCCAGAGCGTCAGTTTACCGATTCTGCCAAACCCGTTCACGCCGAGCTTTAATCCGCTTCGTTTTTCGGTTTCCATGGTTATTATTCCCCGTTGAGATTAACGATATATCATTGATCAAGTTTCTTTAACTTTCACTAAATTTTGATAAATCGATCCTTCCCTTCCGTCAATGCTTAAATAATCGCCGGATTTGAATTTGGCCTCGTTAAATCGGCAGCTTTTCTCCCTTTCATTACATACGAGATTGCCGCAACCCACGATACAGGTCTTTCCCAGCCGGTGCGCCACAACCGCCGCATGGGAGGTTACCCCGCCGCGCGCCGTTAAAAGGCCGTCGGCTGCATAAATTTCCCGGATATCATCCGGGACGGTATCTCCCCTGACCAGAATTAAAGAGGTTTCAGGTTCCGCCGCCCGCCATTGATCGATCTCCGGCAGATCAAAAACAATCCTCCCGCTCATGGCGCCGCCGCTGACGGCAATGCCGTGGCCCAATAAGGGATGTTCTCTTAGATCCGCCAGGTCAAAGGCAAGCACTTTTTTTCTTTCACGGATGGTCATATCCCGACTCTGGAGCATATACAAATCTTGAACGTTTGAACTTTCAAAGGTAAACTCGATTTCCTGGGGGCTCCACTCTTTAATGTGAATCAGCTCATTCGCCCAATTTTTCAATGCCTTGTAAATCTCCGGGAAATGGGATTCGAGGGTGATGTCGGTCTCTCTCATCTCGACATCCTGCTGGATGATCGAAATGGGAAGGGTATTCACCAGCCCGGAAGCCACATCTTCACCCTGGTTGCCTATGGTAAAATCTCCCCACAATCGCAGGCTGTCTTCCGACCATCTGGGATTATGTGTAAAAAATACACCGGTACCGGATTTCTGGGAAATATTGCCATACACCATTTCCTGGACCGTGACGGCTGTCCCCCAGTCATCGGAAATCCCCATAATTTTACGGTAGGTTTTTGCTTTTGAAGATTCCCATGATCCGAAAACTTTTTTGATGGTAACATAAAGCTGTTCAAAAGGATCTTCGATAACATCTATGCCTGTATCTTTGATGATTCCCTTGTATGTCATTGCCACTTTGCGCATCTGCAACGCGTTGAAGTCTCTTTTGAATTGAATACCCGCCCTTCGCTTTAATTCACTGATAATCGCATCAAAATCATCTCTCTCCAGGCCGAAAGCCATGCCGTAACATTGCAAAAATCGCCGATAACTGTCCCAGGCAAACCAGGTATTGCCGGTGCGTTTTGCAATGCCGGCTGCAATATTTTCGTTCATCCCGACATTAAGAAAGGTATCCATCATCCCGGGTTGCGAGATGACGGATCCGCTTCGAACGGATAAAAGCAACGGATTGCCGGGATTTCCGAATCTTTTACCCGTTGCTTCTTCAAGGCGTGATATTTGTCGAAGAATTTGATCCTTAAAATTTTGTTCGGCCGGCAGATAGCTGTCGATGATCTCTCTGCATCGAAACGCCTCAGTGGTAATAATAAATCCAGGGGGGATCGGTATCCCGAAATTTTTCAGCTTGATCAGATTCAAACCTTTATTCCCCAAATAAATAATGCCGGAAACCCGCTTTGGTACATCGTCAATCGATGTCATTGCCCGCTCGGGGTCGTAAAGGAGAAGCTGATGGAGTTTATCCTTGGGGAGTCGATTCGACTGCTGAAACAATGTGTTCAGAATTCGGCTTAAAAACAGATCCAGCGGCTGAAGCCCCAGCGAAAATGCGATCCGTTCTCTGAAAAAAATTTCAGACACCCTGTGTTTCAGTTTATCATAATCAATGGCATCACCTCTTGGAAGATATTTCGGCAAGATATCCGCCACGGGTATCTGTATTAAAATCTGGTTGAGATTTTCTTCATGAATATTGTTAAAATAATCGTTAATAATATTTCTGACCGCTTGGGCGAAACCTTTAAAAA
>JBAUWG010000339.1:0-2586 GCA_049583675.1 Desulfobacterales bacterium
CCCCTGAAGCAGCCGATGTAAAGATTGTCGGAAGCTTCAATAATTGGATTCCCGCCGATGCGTCGACCATGCAACGCAAAGAAGACGGAACATGGACAAAGAATTTCTTCCTTGCACCAGGGCGCTATCAGTACCGGTTCGTCGTCGACGGCAGATGGGTGGAAGACACTCACAATTCCAAATATGTCGACAATTCATACGGAGGTAAAAACTCCGTAATCGAAATACCTTAAAGGAGCGATTTCCAATGGAAAGAAAAAGTCTTGGCAGGGGAATCGAGGATATTTCGCACATCTTTTTATCAGACCAAAAGGATAAAAAGAATTCCGGCGGATTCTCTTCCAAAAAGTTGAGAGACGCGACTTGTGAATCCTGTGTGAGTATCATTCGCAATTCCCCTAAACCTGCCAAATGCAGAATATTCACCCTTGAAAATAAAAAATACGGGGTGCGATATATGGAAACCTTATCGCCGTCGAGTGCCAGTTATTGCGAATTTTTCGAGCCGATTCCCCAAACAAACGAAAATCCCGATGCCGTTCAGGAATTGTCCCCGGCCAACGATAACGTCGAGTGCCGGATCGAAGAAAGCATCACCATCCGGAGAAATATCACATTTCCGGCGTCTCCCGATGCCCATCAGAATATTTTAAATTCGGTTTCCAAGCATCTTGAAGAGAACTACAGCATAAAAAGCGTTGATCTGAGAAAGACGGACGAGATTTTGCAACCGGGAAAGATTAAATACATTGATGAAGAAGTCACCATTTGCATTGAAGATCATCCGACTGAATCCGGGATGCCCCCGGAGGTCAAATGATGTTGAAGATAGGCTTGTGAGCGCCGACCAATTTTACCGGTAACTTTTTAATTTCATGATTTTTTTCTTTTTTAACCCGCGATAATAAGCCATTAAGCCCGACATCCATCCCTTCCGTGTCGTTTTAATCCCCTCAAAGGATCTTGCAGGACAAATACCGACAAAAAATAGCTGAATAATCCTACAGCAAAATCGGATGAACTCTCCTTACAATGCATTATGGTTATGTCTATGTTTAACGTGAATCGATCAAATCCCGCGTATACCGCTTATGCAGGGAAAAAGGATCGACCTTTGCTCTCAAGATACCTTTGGTTATAAACACGAACATAGATAATGCGCAACTGAGGCTGCTTCATCGGCCTTATAATAAAAGGAGGAGATGAGGATGAAATTTATCATGCCAAAATCCATAAGCGATTGGAAGATGGCCGTTCTAAATTTTGTATGGCTTGGGATGGTTGTCGCCCTTTTGGTGCTGACGCCCGGGCTTTCGGAGGCCAGCGGCCATAACAAAACCGACAAGACCATAACCCGTGCTGTTTTGGCCAATGGACTGCGGGTGGTTATCGTACGCAACCCCATTGCTCCGGTGGTGGCCACGGTCGTCAATTACAAGGTGGGCTCCAACGAAGCGCCGCGTGGGTTTCCTGGTATGGCACATGCCCAGGAACATATGATGTTTCGCGGAAATCCGGGTTTGTCGGCTGGTCAGCTCGCCAACATCACCGCAGCCATGGGCGGCATGTTTGACGCCGACACCCAGCAATCGGTCACGCAATACTTTTTCAACATCCCTTCGCAGTACCTGGACGTCGCCCTGCGTATCGAAGCCATACGCATGAGGGGCGTGCTTGACAGCGAGAAACTTTGGCGCAAAGAGCGGGGAGCCATCGAACAGGAGGTTGCCCAGGATTATTCCAGTCCCGAATATATCTTCTACACCCGGCTTTTGGCCGCGATGTTTAAAGGCACACCATATGCCCATGATGCGTTGGGCACCCATGCTTCCTTCGAGCAAACCACGGGCGCCATGCTCAAAAAATTTTATAGTACGTGGTACGCACCCAACACTGCGACCCTGATCATCGTGGGAGACGTTCAACCCAAATATGCGCTTAAACTGATCAAGAACCGTTTCGGCAATATCCCCGCCAAGAAGATACCGCCGCGGCCAAAAGTCCGTTTAGAACCCATAATCCCTGAAACCATTCGGCTTAAAAGCGACCTCCCTTACGGGCTATTAATCACCGCTTATAGACTTCCCGGCTATGACAGCCCGGATTATGCAGCTTCTCAGATCCTTGACGATGTCATGAACAGCCCTCGAGGAAAACTGTATCAATTGGCCGTGGAAGGAAAAGCACTGAATACGAGTTTTCAACTGGATACGTTTCCCAAGGCAGGTTTGGGATATGCGGTCGCGGCATTTCCCAAAGACGGCCGTGTCGATGAGGTGCTAAAAAACCTCCGCATCGTTTTGCGTGATTATGTGAAAAACGGGGTCCCGGCAGATCTGGTGGAAGCGGCAAAACGACGGGAGATGGCCAGCGCTGAATTTCAAAAAAATTCGGTGTTTGGACTTTCCATGGCCTGGTCCCAGGCGCTTGCGGTAGAAGGACGCCGGTCTCCTGAAGATGACCTGAAAGCCATCTCCCGCGTATCCGCAGATGATGTGAACCGGGTGGCTCGCCGCTATCTGACTTTGGATCATGCGGTGGTTGCCGTCCTCACGCCCGAAGCTTCGGGAAAGCCTGCATCCGCTC
>JBAUWG010000340.1:0-2757 GCA_049583675.1 Desulfobacterales bacterium
ACCGAAGTTAGATGAACTTTCGCAACAGGTCAACTTGAGTTCTTTTTATCTTCAGCGTGTGTTCAAAAAAGCGTTGGGAATATCTCCAAAAAAATATGCGGATGCGCATCGGCAACTGCGGTTGAAAAAGGCATTAAAAGCCGGTGATGACGTTACGCTTGCGACCTATGAAGCGGGCTATGGATCGAGCAGCCGGCTTTATGAAATATCATCGCATTATTTGGGGATGACGCCAAGGGCCTATAAGGACAGCGGCAGAGAGCAGAGGATTTATTATTCAATCGTGAAGTGCCCTTTTGGCCTTCTCCTGCTGGCAGCAACTACAAAGGGTATATGTGCTGTTCGAATCGGCGATTCCCGGAGAGTGCTCGTTGAAGAATTGAAAAGTGAATTCAATAATGCCGAAATTACCGAAACGGATTCAAAATTGTCTGAATGGGCCCAAATGCTCATCGATTATCTGGCCGGCAGCAGCCCATGGCCCAAATTGCCCTTTGATGTCAAGGCAACCGCATTTCAACGAAAAGTGTGGGATCGTCTCCGAACGATTCCCGAAGGGCAAACAATGTCCTACAGTGAAATTGCAGCCGCAATCGGACAACCTAAAGCGATTCGGGCAGTGGCACGCGCATGTGCAACCAACCCGGTTACGCTGGTTATTCCGTGCCACAGGGTCATTCCCAAAACAAAGGGCACGGGTGGGTACCGCTGGGGTGCGGAACGAAAAAGAAAGCTGCTGGCTATGGAAAAGCAAAAAGGGCTTTCGTAGAACGACGTTTTACCTATAATGCTTTTAAATCAGGTATTAGAGGTTCTCAAGAAATGCACTTTTGGAACCTCTGTTTGAACAGGAGATATTCAATGAAACATAGACATGAACTCCTGATTGAGAAAAAAATACCTTCCTTATATATCCTTGCATGATTTTTGCATAATTTGCATCAGAAAAATGAGAAAAAACTGAAATGTCTCAAACTTGCTTTTCAAAATCAAATCAACACTTTCATGAGGATGGCGGACAAATGTTTAAGCTGGTGATGGCAGGAAACGAAAGCGTAAATGATCCGGTCGAGTGCAGATCCCAGGGAAAGGCCATTTTGGATGAATATTACAGCGTGCAGTTCTTTATAAATGGCCAAGGGCCGGGTTACCTATTCAAATTACGAAATATTTCTTCAAACAGGCCTTGTATTCTTGTAAAACAGGATTCCTTTGTGTTTAAGGAGTTAAACGTCGGCGATATATTGGACATGGAATATATTCAGCCCGAATCATTCGGTGTCGGCACACTTTTAAAAACCCGAATCACTTCAAAAATTCCCCATGCCCGGTATTCGGGGCATTCGATCGTCGAGTTATCTGTCATCGATAATTAACGAATATTTCCTTTCAAAATGGGAATACGGTATAAGGTTATCCCACACTAAAGTTTAGAAGCACCTTTTTCCGTCATTATTTTGACACTATACACAACACCATTCATCCCCCGCCGGGTTTTTTAAAAATATCGATCATTCGTTGACATCATATATCCTGAGTCCCTTCTTTGGCCCATACTGGTAATAATTTGTTATTATGGGTTGTTATTTTGAGTTTGAATGGGAACATCATAAAATAATTGACTCCTTTATGCTTTTCCTTTAAATACAATTTTAACAGCCACTTTTTCCGTGTTATTTGCACTGGGATTGAAACATTAGAATTCAATAAAGAATAGAAAAAAGATGAAAGTCTATTTTGGCTTCGATGATACCGATACCCATGACTCGCTCTATGGTACCGGCAAACTGGTTAGATGGTTTCAAAATGATTTGCCCAAAGGCTTCGAATGCCGGGGCGTGATTCGCCAGCAACTTTACGTGTGCGATGAAATTCCATACACCTCTCACAACAGTTCGGCGTGCATGATAGCCGAGATGGCTGATCCGGATCTTTTGGATAAAGCCATCGAAAGCGCTGCAAACCATCTCAAAAAGCATTTTCTTGCCGGAAGCGACCCTGGGTTATGCGTGGCCACCGAACTCGATAAATCATTAAATCGTCTCATTGAGTTCGGCCAGTTTTGTACCCATGGCGTGTCCACCCAAAAACAGGCGCTTGATGCCGCAAAATCAGTTCATCTTTCCGGTCATGGCGGCACAAATGACGGCATTATCGGAGCCGCGGCGGCAGTGGGATTGACGGCATCGGGATGGTCCGGCCGGTTCATCGAGTTAGATGATTTGCGAAAGTATCCGGAAACGATAACGGTGCATGAATTAAGAAGCGACGGTATTAGGGTCGTTTCAATGGAAAGGGATGCAAAAATTCCTGCCCCCGATGATGTGGTGTCTACAAACGGGTGGATCCGACCGCGACTTTTAGGCCATCAACCGATTCTTTTTGTGCATCCCAAAGGTGACGGTCAGTGGGAAAATATGTATTTGAAACGAAAAGCAAACCACCAGGGACTGTGAGCATCTGAAGCGAAAACAATAAAACCTGATACAAACCTTTAAACTTGTTAGACACGATCCGGTATATATCCCGGCCGCTTAGGCCACTTTGTTTTTTTGATAAATTTCTATAAAATTTAATAATTTTTCCACCTGATTTTTCATATAAGCAATCCAGAAATCAAGAACTTCGCTGCCCTCCGGTGTCAGATGATAGACTCTTTTTGCAGGCCCCGCCCCCTCGGTTTGCCATTGTGACGAAACCAGGCCATTTTCTTCCAGATCTCTCAAATGACGGTATATCATTCCCGGGGGCGCCAGG
>JBAUWG010000341.1:0-8143 GCA_049583675.1 Desulfobacterales bacterium
GATTTACTGGAAGCCTTCTGAAAAGGGGCAATCACCGAAACAGCGACCCGTCCGGGTCTATAAAAAGAAATATAGCGGCGATTGAAAACAGAAAGGAGTATGATATTGACGGCCATCATAACGATCACGCCAACAATCACTACCATCTTTTTCGAAAACATAAAACTATTGGATTACAACTTGCTTGAGGATTTCAATGCTATCAAGAGCTGCACCGGAGCCGAGCGCCACTGTTAGTAATGGATCCTCGGTTATCGTTATGGGAAGGCTAGTTTCTTCCCTTAGAAGTTTGTCCAGATTTTTTAATAGCGCGCCGCCGCCCGTCAGCACAATCCCCCTGTCAACGATGTCGGCAGCCAATTCGGGAGGTGTTTGTTCCAAGGCTATTTTTACGGTCTCTACGATGGCATCTATCTGTTCGGAAATCGCGACTCGAATTTCTTCCGAATCGATGGCCAGAATCTTTGGAATACCCGACGCAAGGTCTCTGCCTTTGACTTCTATGGTTTCCAGATCCTGAGGCTCCGGATATGCATTCCCAATGGTCGTTTTGATGATCTCAGCCGTTCGCTCACCGATCAATAGATTATATTTACGCTTGATATATTGGATAATCGCAGCATCCATTTTATTGCCGGCTACCCGAATTGATCGGCTGTAGACGATACCTGCCAGAGATATCACCGCCACCTCGGTGGTCCCCCCCCCGATATCCACCACCATATTGCATACCGGTTCGGTAATAGGAAGCCCGGATCCGATGGCCGCGGCCATGGGCTCTTCAATCAAAAATACCTCACGGGCTCCCGCGGATTCGGCCGATTCCTTAACGGCACGTTTTTCAACCTGTGTAATTCCTGAGGGAACGGCGATCACTATCCTCGGCCGAACAAAAGTTCTCCGGTTATGAACCTTGTGAATAAAATGACGAAGCATCGCCTCCGTCACCTCGAAATCAGCGATAACCCCATCACGCATGGGCCGAATCGCAACAATATGTCCGGGTGTTCTTCCCAGCATATTTTTAGCCTCGAGGCCCACCGCCAGAACGCGGTTTTTCATGCGATCATCCGTTCGAACCGCAACAACCGAGGGCTCGTTCAAGACGATACCTTTGCCTTTGACATAAACGAGGGTGTTTGCCGTACCCAGATCAATGGCCAGATCACTTGAAAAAGCACCCAATATCTTATCTAAAAATAGAGCCATACCCCCCCTTCTTCACACGCTGAAAATAAATACCCCTCAATGGCTTAAGTTCTGCTTTTATATGGTCTGAACCGAATACTGCTATAAAAAAAATTAAAGCTATCAAAATTATTTTATAATAACAAGAAAATTATCGGTACTCTTTTATTTTCAAGGTCATATATTTGATTTTGAAAAATGATACCAATTCGAATCAAGCAATAATTATGCCAATAAATATCATGAGGACTCGATAATGATGAATTTCTCCATGACGGCATCATGCAATATCGGTCTGAAAGCTTTTATCCGGTTATTGTCCCGTGACGGATGGATTCGATTGGTAAACAGAATCACCATCATATTCCGGTCAAGATCCATCCAGAAGGACGTACCGGTAAACCCGAGATGTCCGACGGTCTTTTTTGAAAAAAACCGGCCGCAACTCGCGCCCACCGAAGAAGGGGTATCGAATCCGAGTGCTCGGCCGGTATGTTTACTTCGACAAAAGAAGCGACGGGTTAACCCGCTGCCAAACAGTTTCGCTGCGGCATCTCCCCGATAGCCCGCCAAAAGGTCGGACAGAAGATAAAAAACATCCCCGGCGGTTCCGAATAGGCCCGCATGTCCCTCGATCCCGCCGACTGAATAGGCATTGTCGTCATGAACAACACCTTCCAGCAAAAATCCTCGCCACGGACATCTCTCGGTTGCGGCAAATTTTGCTTGAGGAGTCTTTTTGTCAACCGGCACAAAAAACAGGGTCTTTAAATTCAAAGGGCGGTAGATGTTTTCCATGACAAAATGGTCCAGACGGATTCCGGAAACTGTTTCAACGACCCAGCACAGCATCATAAACCCCAGGTCACTGTATACGACCTGCCGCCCGGGTGCATGGACCAGCGGCTCGTTGACCAACTGTTCCCTTAGGGCGTTTTTTCTTTTTCCGGGGTCGAGGTTACGCATCAGTTTATAATAGGGACGATAATCCGGAAGCCCTGAATTGTGATAGAGCAGATGTTCAATCCGGATCTTTTCTTTGTCGGTGTTTTTCAATGAAGGCAAAATAGAGCCCAGCGTCTGATTTAAGGTCAGATCGGATCGTTGGACCAGCTTCATAACGGCGAGTGTCGTCGCCAGCGGTTTTGTCAAAGACGCCAGGTCAAAAATTGTTTCTTTGGACATTGGATTGCCGGAAAATAAATTCTCAACGCCGTAGGCTTCAAAAAAAACAACAGCGCCGTCCACCGAAACCAAAAGGACCCCGCCGGGGAATACATTGCCGGAAACGGCATCTTTCATCAAACCGTCAATGTTTTTTTCATGCAACATAAAGCCGCTTTTTGCCGGTATCCAAAGTTGCGACCAGTCCCACGGGAACGGTCAGGTTGGTCTTCCCGTGGCCGATGTCAAAACCGGCCAAAATAGGAATGTCCGTATCATGAAATATATTGTCAAAAATTTCAACAATCTCATTCAGTTGACCACATTTTTTAAAAGCGCCGAGTATTAGGCCGGCAATGCCGTTAAAACATCCGGCCAATTTCATCTGTGTCAACATTCTGTCGATGCGGTACGTCATTTCTCCCACATCTTCCAGAAGCACGATCTTTCCCCTAAAATTCGGAGTATAAGGCGTTCCGACAAGATGGCACAGCGTTGTCAGGTTCCCCCCGGCTAAAACTCCCGAACCTATACCGGGTTTGATGATTTCCCCGCCGTCTGGGATCAGCTCAAACGGTCCATCGGATGTCAGCGCCGCTTTCATGGATAGGATGGTCTTTTGGGTGGCACCCGCCAGGCTCGTCACCATGGGCCCGTGAAAGGTGACCAAGCCGCACTGCTCACTCAGCATGGTCAGCAGCGCCGAAATGTCGCTGAACCCGACAAAGATTTTCGGATGTATCTGAATGGTTTTAAAGTCGAGAAGAGGAAGTATACGCATGCTCCCATATCCGCCCCGGGCGCATACAATCGCTTGAACGGATGAATCGGCAAACAGGCGGTTCACCTGGTCCGCCCGCTGGGCGTCGGTCCCGGCCAAAAATCCATGCTGCTCAAAAATGCTTTCATCATAAACTATTCGAAACCCCATGGTTTCCAGAATCGTCTTCCCCTGCATGAATTTTTCCGGATCAAACGGACCGGCCGGCGCAACGACACCGATGGTGTCGCCCGATTCCAGCCGCGGTGGCCGGATCGGTTTTTTCCCCGGGCTTTGCATCGATATATGGATCTTCGAATTCGTCATTCACTGAATAAAACGTTCTTTTTATGTAATCGTCAACAAAATTTTAATTCTATTCGTAAAATCGCATAATGATTTTATAAAACGCCGAAAGATGATCCAACATCATCGTTAAAATCAGCATCGACCCCTTGAATTTTACACCAAGATTCAGGTCATATCTTGACATAGCCTATTTGAAGTGTTAATCACCTTCTATTTTCGGGTTATCGTCGGGGCGTGGCGCAGTCTGGAAGCGCACTTGAATGGGGTTCAAGGGGTCGGAGGTTCAAATCCTCTCGCCCCGACCAAATAATTCGAATAAATTGATCGGGTCGGCAAAACCGCTGGCCGACGCTTTAAAAATATCCCGAAGCATTTTGGGCTGTTGAAGCTCAAATGCAAACCTCTCTGAAACGCCGGTGCCCTGCCAATTGAATAATTCCCGGCAAATGACCCGTCGTCCGCCCATATCGTCGATGACGATCCTGCGCATGAGCTTTATCAGAAATCGCCCTAATTCGGCAATGTTTGATTAGAAATGCGATTGACAATTACGCTCGCCCTTGACATGATATTTAAATGCTGCCTCAAATAATGGGTTTTTTTATGTTGAGATTTGTATGAGTTTTTATATTCAATTATAATTTTTTCAATCTAACCGCTCTCAAACAGCGAGTTCTTATCAAATTCTGTCTGCTCCCAAACCGTTAGTACTTATCTATTCCACCCGCCTCAAAAGGCGAGTTCTTGTCCATTGGGGCAGAAAGAAGGACTTGTAACCCATCAACAACTCCTAAATTCAGTAATACCGAACTGGGGATTATTCCGGAAGGGGGGTTAATCGCATGGCTTTAAAAATCGGAGAGATACACACCAAAGGTGCGATGGTTACGCCGAGTGTATGTCCTTACTGCTCTGTGGGTTGCGCTATAATCATCCACACAAAAAATGGAAGGATTGTGAACATCGAGGGAGACCCGACAAGCCCTCACAGTGAGGGGGCTTTGTGTCCGAAAGGTGCGGCAATCTATCAACTGCACGTCAACCCAAACCGCGAGACCCGGGTGCTTCACAGGAAGCCGGGAGCGCGAAAGTGGGAGGAAGTCGAACTGGGATGGGCTTTGGATCGTGTTGCCGAGCTGGTCGCAAAGACCCGTGACGAAACGTTTGTCGAGCGTCTTTCGGATGGGTCGCTGGTCAACCACACGCTGGGCATTTTTGCTCTCGGAGGTGCGACCCTGGACAATGAATGGAACCATCTTCAACAGAAACTGATGCGAGGCCTCGGCGTTGTGGCCATTGAGAACCAGGCTCGCATATGACACAGTTCCAGTGTTCCCGGTCTGGGAACGCGTCTCGGCCGCGGTGCCGCAACCCTTTATCCCCGCAACCTGGAGTATTCGGACTGCATCGTTATCCAAGGTTCCAACATGGCCGAGTGTCATCCTGTCGCCTTTCGCTGGCCCATGAAAGCCAAACTCAAGGGTGCTAAGCTCATCCACGTGGACCCCCGATTCACCCGAACGAGCGCAATGGCGGATATTTACGCACCCCTTCGTGCGGGATCGGACATTGCTTTTCTAGGCGGGCTCATCTGCTTTGTGATGAATGATGAGCATTGGAACAAGGACACTTTTTTTCGTGACTATCTGGTAAACTTCACGAACGCCGCGACATTTGTTCGGGAGGACTTCAAAGACACCGAAGATCTGGACGGGCTTTTCTCAGGCTTGATGCATCACGCCGACGCAAAGGCTGAATGGCCTTTCAACGGAACCACCTGTCAGTATGACACGTCCACGTGGCAATATGCGCGCAGCGGCCATTCAGGAGGAATGGGAACTTCCGGTCGGGCCGGTCGGGATGAAACACTGCAAGACCCGCGTACGGTTTTCCAGGTGGTGAAACGCCACTTTTGCCGCTACACGCCTCGGATGGTAGAAGAGGTCACAGGGTGCCCTAAGAAGACCTTTCTTGAAGTTGCGCGCACCATCCTCGAGAACTCGGGCCGTGATCGGACGACCGCCTGGGCCTATGCAGTGGGGTGGACACATCACACATACGGCCCGCAGATCATCGGGTGCTGTGCTTTACTGCAGCTTCTTCTCGGCAACATAGGACGGCCCGGCGGCGGTGTGCTGGCGCTGAGGGGCCATGCTTCCATCCAAGGGTCTACCGACATCCCAACCCTGTATCACAGCATTCACGGATATATGCCAGCGCCGTCCGCCCTCGAGAACCATGGCTCGCTGCAGGCCTATCTGTTTTCGGAAACCGCTGCCACGGGGTATTGGGCCAACATGCCCAAGTTTGTGGTATCGTATCTTAAATCCATGTATGGAGACAAAGCTGCGCCCGAGAACGATTTTGGTTACGACTGGCATCCGAAGATCATCGGTGATCACTCGCATATGCCGATGTTTGTGGCGATGAGCGAGGGACGCGTGAAAGGAATGCTGTGTATCGGTCAAAATCCGGCGACTTCCATCAATGCCCGTCTCCAGCGCAGGGGCATGCGAAATCTTGAATGGCTGGTGGTCAAAGACAACTTCATCACGGAAACCGCCTCTTTCTGGAGCAAGGCGCCGGAGGTGACCAAAGGTGAGGTCAAACCCGAGGAAATTCAAACCGAGGTGTTTTTTTTCCCGACCTCGCAAGTGGCGGAATGCGAAGGGAGTTTCACCAATACGCAACGCATGCTGCAGTGGCATTCCAGAGCATTGACCCCGCCGGGGCAGTGCCGCTCGGATCTGTGGTTCACCTATCAACTTGGGCTGCGGCTGAAAAGGATGTACGAAGACAGCAACCGGCCTCAAGACCAGGGAATCCGGAACCTGCTTTGGCGCTATGAGCCGACCTCAACGCCAAAGGTGGAAGGGGAGCCGGACGCTGAGAAGGTTCTCAAAGAAATCAACGGTTATAACACCGATAACCCGGACCACCACCTCGCAGGAAGCGCCGAATTGAAGGACGACGGCTCGACAACTTGTGCCTCATGGATCTACTGCGGCGTCTTTCCGGCGCCAAAAAAGAATCTCGCAAAGCGAAGACAGCCGGATCCGGCCGGGACCATGGGTGCTCACTTGAACTGGGGATGGGCCTGGCCGGCGAACCGCCGGGTTCTGTACAACCGCGCCTCGGCAGATCCGCAAGGGCGCCCCTGGAGCGAACGCAAGAAATGGGTGTGGTGGGAAGAAGGGAAATGGAAAGGAAAGGACGTGCCTGATTTTCCTGTCGATAAACCCCCGGATGCTTCCGGAGATCCGAACGGAAGCGGAATCGATGCGCATTCGGGCAGCGCCCCGTTCATCATGAAACCGGACGGTATAGGGTGGCTTTTTGTTCCGGCCGGTCTTGTGGACGGTCCTTTGCCGACGCACTACGAGCCGGCGGAATCGCCGTTAAAGAACCCTTTCTACGGGCAGCAGACAAATCCTGTTTTGAAGTATTGGCACCGTAAAGACAACCTGCTCGCTGCCGTCCATGATGATCGCTATCCTTACGTCATCACAACGTATCGGCTCACGGAGCATTACCTCGCCGGGGCCATGAGCCGATGGAATCCGTGGCTCGCAGAGCTCATGCCCGAACTGTTTTTAGAACTGAGCCCCGAGCTCGCCGAGGAAAAGAAAATACAGAGCAAGGATTGGGTCAGCATCACCACGGCAAGGGGCGGGATCCGGGCCAGGGCGCTGGTGACGCCCCGCCTTCGGCCGCTCAGGATCGGCAATAGAATTGTTCACCAGGTGGGCATGCCCTGGCACTGGGGATGGCAGGGGCTCGTGACAGGAGATGTGGTCAATGAACTCACGCCGCTGGTCGGTGACCCCAACGTGAGCATTCACGAAGCCAAAGCCTTTTTGTGTAATGTGGAGAAGACATCATGACGCAAAACATGACACGACAACGCATGGGGTTCTACACGGACACGACGGTCTGTATCGGCTGCAAGGCTTGTGAAGTGGCATGCAAGCAGTGGAACAGGCTTCGCGCGGCCGACGACAGGTTCACTGAAATGACCGGCGACAGTTACGACAATACCCGGCGGTTGGACAACGCCCACTGGCGCCATGTCAAATTCATCGAACAATTCAGCAAAGACCGCAGCCAAAGCCGATGGCTCATGATGAGCGACGTATGCAAACATTGCGTGCGCGCTGCATGCCTTAAGGCCTGCCCCACAGGCGCCATTGTCCGGACCGAGTTCGATACTGTGGTAATTCAGCCGGATGTATGCAAAGGGATGAAACTGTGTGTGGATGCGTGCCCTTTCGGAGTGATCCATCTCATCCCCCCTTTGAAAATTGCCCGGAAGTGCACGCTCTGCTATGATCGCATCAGCGAGGGGTTGGACCCCGCATGCGCCCAGGCCTGTCCCACCGATTCGATCCGGTTTGGGCCGGTGGGCGAGCTCATCATAAGCGCTGAGGCGCGTGTTCGACAACTGCATGAACAGGGCGAAACCGGAGCCTATCTTTACGGCGCAGACGACACCCTGGCCGGCGGTCTTAACGCTTTCTACCTGCTTGTGGATCGTCCTGGGGTCTACGGATTGCCCGAAGCAATAGATCTTGTGAAATAGACGGCAGTGCACCATATATGACGATAGTTCAGATTATTCATCGTTGACTGCCGGCGATACAGAGAAGTCCGAGTTCATAATTTGCAAGGCATCGTTTAATAATAATTCCTTATGCGACTTCAAAAGGATAGGCGGTGCTCCTT
>JBAUWG010000342.1:0-1817 GCA_049583675.1 Desulfobacterales bacterium
ATCTTTTCCAAAGTCGACTTCGAGCTCGAAAAGACCGACGATCCCACCAAACGCGTGCTGGTAATCAAGGTGGAAGAGGCACTTGCCAAGGAGGTTTTCTTTGAACCGGGCTGGGGATCCTATGAAAAATTGCGGCTGCGCGTGGGATTTCAGGAAAAAAACCTTTTCGGGACCGGCCGTGTTTTTCGAACCCAGGCCACGGGGTCCATCAAAGCCCAGACCCTGTCCGCCAACCTGTCGGATCCGTTTTTTTTAAACACCGATATCAAGGCCGATCTGACCGCCTTTTACAATCACCGCCAAGAGCCCTCGTTTACGCGCCGGGACATCGGTATGACGTTTGCCTTGAGCAGGTATTTGACTGAAAATTTGCTGTCATCGGCCGAATACATGATCCGGACCACCGACATTACAGGCGTAGATAGATTTGAAGCGCAGTCGCAGGGCAGCTACAATTTTGCCAGCCTCAAGGGGCAGGTTACCTACGATACCCGCAACGATATTTTTTTTCCGACCACCGGCCAGCGTTTGTTCGCTTCGGCTGAACAGGCCGACAGGCTGCTGGGCAGCGGCATTAATCTCACGCGCTTGACCGGAGGGGCGCGGATTTTCTTCCATGTGGCCGAAAACACCGTTCTGGGGACGCGTTATACGACCGGGCTTCTCTTACCGGGACCGGGTGAGATAACATTGCCGGTGTCTGAAAGATTCTTCAACGGCGGGGAAAACACGGTGCGCAGTTTCAAGGAGTCGGAGCTGGGCCCCCAGGATCCGTCCGGTGACCCGGTCGGCGGATACGGATTCAATGTGTTCAACCTCGAATTGCGGCAGCGCCTGATCGGCAATCTCATCGGCACGCTATTCCTGGACTACGGCAATATTGCGCCCAATCGAACCCGGGAAGAGCAAGGCCGGCTGTCCTATAACAGCCGCTCCCAAGTCATCTCCGATACATTCGATGATTTTTTCAAAGGCTTTCGTCCCGGCGTGGGGTTTGGTCTGCAATATCTTTTGCCGGTCGGACCGGCGCGGATCGATTTTGCCTTCAATCCTGATCGTGATTCACAGCGTGATGAGGATTTTTTTGTATTTCACTTCAGTGTCGGTACCGCATTTTAATATTTTACCGGAAAAGTTAGGGATTACAAAAAATTATTCAAAAAACCTTGACACAGCGGATATTGTATAATATCGGAACCAAGCACAATAAAAGGCGTTTTTAATGGAATAATCCAAAGCCTCGGTTTTTCGAAAGTGCCGCCGGACGTACAAAGGCATTTCATAAAATTAGAATTGATGAAAGGAGAAAAGAATGAATAAAGGCGATTTAGTCAACGAAGTGGCCGAAGTTGTCGGTACCAAAAAGGATGCTCAGGCAGCAGTGGATTGTGTATTTTCATCCATCACCAAGGCGTTGAAAAAGGGAGATGCGGTGACCCTGGTTGGTTTTGGGACCTTCAAAGTGACGAAAAGAAAAGCTAGAAAGGGACGCAATCCCCAAACCGGCGAAGAGATCAAGATCAAGGCATCCAAAGCTCCCAAATTTACGGCCGGCAAATCATTAAAAGAGGCTGTTAAATAGGCATTCGTTCTAACATTGAAAATTTGATCCCTACTCCGGGTTGAAAACCCTATGGGTTGGAATCCGGGGTGGGCTTCTTAACTGGTGCCTAAACGAAAAGTCCGATTTATGGTAGGTTGGGTTGAGCCCGATCGATGACGTTGTCCGGTTAGGCGGATCAACCCAACCTACGAATATCAAGTATTCACGACATACCCCCCCACCGCGGCCCGGATGACCTTATAGCCCTCCTTTT
>JBAUWG010000343.1:0-5693 GCA_049583675.1 Desulfobacterales bacterium
AATGGTATAAATGGAGACGGTACGCAAGATGGTACGCAGTCCCCTCGCGCGAGAGAAAAAAATGCTGAAGTTGACCGTCAAACCGTCAAGGACTTCGCCGAACCGCTGGCCAGGGTGCGGAATCCTCCAGCGTGCTCATACCCACCAAAACCCGTTGTGCGCCAGACGGGTCGACCAGTTGTTTTTTCCGGCGCAACTGAGCCGTTTGCTGCCGGCAGAGCACTCATCTGAGGTGTCTCAAAAATATGAGCACAAGGGACTTTTTCCCTCACAGGTCACTGAGAAGTTGTTCAGAGCCGTTCTTTTCAGATCGCTTCGACAAGAATGTTCAAAACATAATAGGCATGAGCTTGACACCGTTTGCATCTGACGATTTTGGACGGCCGGACACTTGTGGGAATACATGGGATTGTCGTGTTTCGTTTCTGTTTTGAATTGACTTAAATTCGCCAGGTAATATAGGCTAACTCCTTGTTAAAATTTCATGCCAGACCATAAAATCGAAAAGGAGCCCTATTGCAGCAACCCATTGTTACAGAAAATAGAGATTCAGCCAATATTTTTCAGCAGATGGGATTTCCAGGCTTGAACGGCGGTTCTTTGATTTTAGCCGGTTTGATTCTGGCAGCCCTTTATTATGCCAGCCTCTACAGCTTTCTATTGTTCCATGTTCTGATCGAAATTTTCAGCGTCATTGTCGCTTTCACCATTTTTATACTGGCGTGGAATACCAGGGATAAAATTCACAACAGCAGCCTCATTCTGTTGGGCGCCGCATATCTGGTTATTGGGGCTGTCGATTTGCTCCATACCTTGAGTTATAAAGGGATGGGGGTTTTCAAGACGTTCGGCGCCGACACGGCCACCCAGCTTTGGATCACAGCCCGATATATAGAAAGTCTCACGCTGGCGGCTGCGCCGTTGTTCGCTACGCGAAAGATTTCCATGCCGCGCGCTGTCATCTTCTATATCGTGCTATTTATTCTGGTGATCGTCACCATATTTATCTGGCCGGTATTTCCAACATGCTATGTGGATGGCGTGGGTCTGACCCCTTTCAAAAAGGTCAGCGAATATATCATTGCCGCTATTCTTTTGACCAGCTTGGCCATCCTTATCCGCCAAAGGATGCACTTCGATAGAGCTGTATTCCGCATGCTGGGGGCTTCGATACTTCTCACCATCGGGTCGGAATTGATGTTCACCTTCTATATCAGTGTGTACGGCATATCCAATATTGTGGGGCACTATTTGAAACTGGCTTCGTTCTGGTTGATCTATAAAGCGATCATCCAAACCGGTCTGCAGCGGCCCTATACGCTGTTGTTCAGAGAGTTGGCGCAGAGTGAAAAACGTCATCGGGATCTTGTCGATACGCTGCCTACCGGAATCTGTGAATTCAATCCCGACTTTCGTATTGCGTATATCAATCCGGCCGGGCTCAAAATTATCGGTTACGAGGAGAAAGATGTCCATAGCGGGATTAACCTGGGTATGATCCTGAATTCCGAAGACCGTGAAAAAGCGCAAAGACGACTGGAAGAGTTGCTCCAGGGACATACCATCGATAGTACCAGGTACCAACTTTTACGCAAGGATGGGGTTGAAGCGGACGTCATTGTAAACTCCACTCCGGTTTATGACAAAGGCGGACTCAAGACAATCCAGACCAGTCTTACCGACGTGACCGAACTCAATCGATTACAGCATCGTCTTCAGCAGGCCGAAAAGATGGAAGCCATCGCCCTGTTGGCCGGCGGCATGGCCCATGAAATCAACAATGTGCTGACAGGCGTCATCGGCCATATCGAGCTTATAAAGCTCAAGGCTTCCACGCAGGAGGTGTCGGATTCCGACTTTAACAATGTCATCGGCGGTTGTGATCGCATCGCAAGGCTAACCAAGCACTTACTGGCCTACTCGCGGGGAGGCCGTTACCGATCCGAAGTCATCGACATGGCTGAATTCATTCAAGAGATCCTGACAGGGTTCGAAAAACAACTTAACCCGAAAATCCGCCTGTCCTATGGTTTTTCTCCCGGCCTGCCAAGAATTTCAGGCGATCCCATGCAATTGCAGATGGTGGTGTCGGGGATTGTCAACAATGCAGCCGAAGCCATCGACGCCACGGGCAGCATCGATGTCGATCTTAAAGCCGTAGATATCGATGCCGTTCAATCCCAGCAGCGGCCTGGTATGCAGCCGGGGCAATATGTTCTTCTTAAGGTACAAGACACCGGCAAAGGCATGGACGCCGAGACGTTGCAGCATATATTCGAACCGTTTTATACCAAGAAATTCCCGGGACGCGGCCTGGGTATGGCCGCTGTATACGGCATTGTGAAGAATCACGGCGGCTGGATCGGCGTTGATTCCGAACCGGACCGGGGAACGACGGTGCAAATTTATTTTCCTCTTTGGACAGCGACCCACCGGATCTGAGCATCACATTCCCTCTTCTTTCTTTAAGGGGGTTGGCAATGGATGATTCAGACTTATATTGAAATGTGTCATGGTGTATCATTTCAAAGGATCCTGCCGCTCTCAAATATTACAGCTTCTTTATTCGCAGCGAGAGCTCGTCAAGTTGCGCTTTGCCGGCTTCAGAAGGCGCATTGGTTAAAAGACACGCGGCTTTCTGGGTCTTCGGAAAGGGAATCACGTCCCGGATGGAAGATTGACCGCAAAGGATCATCACCAGGCGATCGAAGCCGAATGCAATACCGCCGTGAGGGGGCGCGCCGGAATCCAGCGCCGAGAGCAAAAATCCGAACTTTTCCTCATAGGTTTTTCGATCCATGCCAAGCGCCGCAAACACGCGCTCCTGCAATTTTTTCTGATGAATACGGATGCTGCCGCCGCCGATTTCCGATCCGTTCAACACCAGGTCATAGGCCCGTGACCTGACGGAAAGCGGGTCTTTGTTCAATAGATCATAATCTTCTTCAAGGGGAGCGGTAAAAGGATGGTGCAGGGCCTGGTTCCGTTTTTCGTTTTCATCATATTCCATCAACGGGAACCGGGTGACCCACACAAAGCTGAAAGTGTTGTCCTTAATCAGACCGAGTTTTTTCCCGAGGAAGTTTCGAAGATGGCCCAATGCTTCGTTGGCGACTTTGGGCTGGTCCGCCACAAAAAACACCAGATCACCGGCCTGCATATCGATTCTTAAGGCCAGTGCCTGCTTTTCTTGGTCGGAAAAAAATTTTGCAATGGGAGATTGCCATGAATCCTCATGAACCTTGATCCATGCCAGTCCTTTTGCGCGGTAAACGGAGACAAAATCTGCCAGATCATCGATTTCTTTCCGTGTAAAATGCAGGCAGCCTTTGGCATTCAATGCCTTGACCTTGCCCCCTCTTTTAACGGCGTCGGCAAAGACTTTGAAACCCGCCTTTTCGACGATATCTGAAATATCCACAAGTTCCATCCCGAACCGAATATCGGGTTTGTCCAGCCCGAACCGGCTTACCGCATCTTCATAGGAAAGCTGCGGAAAGGGGACTTTAAGATCGATGTCAAGAACGTCCTTGAACAAATTGACCATGAGTCCCTGGGCAACCTTCATCACTTCATCTTCTCCGACAAAAGACATTTCCATGTCGATCTGGGTGAACTCCGGCTGGCGATCCGCTCTGAGGTCTTCGTCTCTGAAACATTTTACAATCTGGTAGTAACGATCAAATCCGGAAATCATTAACAGCTGTTTGAAAATCTGAGGAGACTGGGGCAATGCGTAAAAAAGTCCGGGATTCACCCGGCTCGGCACGAGGTAGTCTCTTGCGCCTTCCGGCGTGCTGCGGGTGAGCACCGGAGTTTCGATGTCGATAAATCCTCGGCTGTTCAGGTACTGTCTTACAGAGGCGGCCGCCGTGTGCCTGTTGATAATGTTCTTTTGCAAAAGCGTTCGCCTGAGATCGATGTGGCGATATTTTAACCGGACATTTTCCGAAACATCCACGTTGTCTTCGATTATAAAGGGGGGCGTTTCCGCTGCATTAAATATTTTGAGTTCCGTGGCAAAGACCTCTATTTCACCGGTTTTCAAATTCGGGTTGGCCATTCCTTCCAGTCTTTTTTCAACCTTTCCCCGAACGCCGATGACGTATTCACTGCGAAGGACATGGGCTTTTTCATGGACACCGGAGCTGACCTCGGGGTTAAAAACCACCTGGGTGATGCCTTCCCTGTCGCGAAGATCAACAAAGATCACCCCTCCATGGTCCCTTCGTCGCTGTACCCATCCCATCAGCACGACCTCGCCGCCGGCATCTTTCGCACCGAGTTCACGGCAGGTATGGGTTCTTCTCATATTCCCAAGTTTATCTGACAATGCTTTGACTCCTTTTAACATTCGAAACGCTCAGTTTAAGTGTGATATTGCCCACCACGTTTTCAATGGGAATCGACACCTGGTCTTTTGTCTTCATATCGCGCAAAATCACCACGCCTTCTTTAATTTCGTTATCCCCAACGATCAGAACATGTTCGGCTCCCATCCGATTAGCCTGTTTCATCTGGCTTTTCAGGCTTTTGTCCTCGAATTCCATTTCGGTCTTGACGCCTTTCAGGCATAACGCACAATTCCATTCAAAGGCCAATTGCCGGCTTTTTTGGCCCAGTGCGGCGATAAAGACATCCGGTGTTTTGAAAAGATCCGAGCGGTTTAAACCGGCAATTTCGGTCAATCGGTCCAATCCGACGGCAAAACCTGTTGCCGGAATATCCGGTCCGCCCAAGGACTTGATGAGGCCGTCATACCGCCCGCCGCCCGCAACGGCATTTTGTGCCCCCAATGTATGGGTTTGCATCTCAAAAGTTGTCCGCGTGTAATAATCCAGGCCTCGGACCAGACCTTTATCGACCACAAACGGGACATTGAGCGATGTCAGGGCCGTCTTTACCGTTTCAAAATGTTGAATGCACGTTTCGCATAAATAATCCAGGATAGACGGTGCATCCTTTAGGGCCGCCCGGCAGGAAGGCACCTTGCAATCGAGCACCCGCAACGGATTCCGGTCTTTCCGACGGATGCAGTCCGAACAAAGATCATCGGCCACGGACATTAAAAAATCCGAAAGCGCCGCTTTAAAATCCGGCCGGCAATCAGGGCATCCCAGGGAATTGATATGGGCCGTGACATCGGGTACAGCCAGTTTTGAAAAGAGGGTATTCAGAATTAATATCAGTTCCACATCGGCAAGTGGTGATTCCACACCGAAAATTTCGGCATTGATCTGATAAAATTGCCGGTATCTGCCTTTCTGGGGCCTCTCCCGACGGAACATCGGGCCGATGGTATAGAATTTTCGGAACGGATCCGCGGCATGGAGTTTGTGCTGGATATAGGATCGACAGACAGAGGCGGTGGCTTCGGGCCGAAGCGTGATCAGGTCTCCTTTTCGGTCCGGGAAAGTGTACATCTCTTTTTCGACAATATCGGTACCCTCGCCGATGCTTCTGGCGAAAAGCTCGGTGCGCTCCATGATGGGGATACGAATCTCTTTGAACCCGAAATCCTCAAGAAGAGATCTGGCTGTCTTTTCGACCTCCTGCCAGAGCTCCACTTCACCCGGCAGAATATCTTTAAATCCTCTGATTAACTGGATCATCCTAGATCAATCTCTTTCTTTAAACGCCAATAACAATATGCGGTAATGCTCCCGGCTCTATATCGATATTAAGGAGTATCA
>JBAUWG010000344.1:0-8435 GCA_049583675.1 Desulfobacterales bacterium
GCAATTGATTAGATATCCGGTCACCCAAACGCAGGGATTCAGACAACGATGTGCCGGGCATCGCGGTTACGTGGACGATGAAATTGCCTTCCTGCAGTGAAGGAAGAAATTCGGCGCGCAGAAAGAAGGCGCCGGCCAATCCACAAAGGATGATGACCGCCGCCCCTGCCGCCACCATCACGGGCCGCCTCTCCAGGTGAGGAAGCAGCCTTTCATACCATGCCTTCAACCAACGGACAACCGGTGGTTCTTTTTCCGGAAGTCTCTCGGTGTTGAACAACAGGGATGTCAATGCCGGGGTTACTGTCAGGGCTACAATAAGCGATGAAAGGACCGCCAACATATACGCAAGCGCCAGCGGCGCGAAAAGCGCTCCGGCCACGCCGGAAATTCCCAATACCGGCACAAACACAAGGATCACCGCAAAGGTGGCGAACACCACGGCATGCCGGACTTCCAGGGACGCTCGGAATATCACGGGCTGCACCGGTTGTGATCGTTGTGAGTGACGGTTTTCGCGCAGCCGCCGAAGGATATTCTCGACATCCACGATGGCGTCGTCCACCACCTCTCCAATAGCCACGGCCAATCCTCCCAGCACCATGATGTTAAGGCTGAACCCCAAGTGCGTCAATACGGTGGCGGACGTCAGCAGCGACAGCGGGATGGCCGCCACCGAGATCGCAGCAGTCCTCAAGTTAAATAGAAACAGAAGCAATACAAGGATCACCAGCACCCCGCCGATGGCCATGGCTTCACGGACATTCCGAAGAGCGGTGAGGATGTAGTTGGCGGGACGAAACAAGTCGGCATAGATGGTTATGTCTTCACCCTTGAGCATCGGGCGAAGGTCGTTTATGGCTTGATCCAACTTTTCGGTCACATCCAGCGTATTGGCACGGTACTGTTCGGTTATCAACAGAATGACCCCCGGCTGTCCATTTATGGACGCCGCGCCGATGGGTGGAGCTGCACCGACGGTTACGGTAGCAACATCTGCCAGAAGGACATTGGCCCCGTCCCGAAAGGCAACAACGGTCTTCGACAGTTCCTCCGGTGTGAGCGATTGAGCCTCCGTGCTCAAAGCAATGCGCTGATTTTCGCTTTCCACAAAACCCGCCCCAATGATGCCCGTGGCTCTACCGGCGATTTTCAATAAATCAGTAACCGAAAGATTGTATTGGATGAGCTTTTCGGGCTGAATCTGAATCTGGAGCTGTTTGAGCTGACCTCCGTAGACCTGTACCTGCGCCACTCCGCCTACTGCCAGAAAACGGGGTTTAACGAACCAGTCGGCTGTAGTCCGCAAATCCATCAGGCTGCGGGTACGAGAGGTCAGCCCGACTTGGAGCACGGTACCGGCCGATGAAGTCAGGGGAGACACGAAAGGGGTGACACCCGGCGGCAGAGGTTCGGACATGGAAGCCAACCGCTCCGTGACCAACTGCCGTGCAAGAAAGATATCCATACCGCTGTGAAAAACAACGGTCACGGCTGATACACCCTGCAAGGAATGCGAACGGATGGAGCTGACTCCTTCTACGCCGGCCAGCGTCCTCTCCACCGGCCGGGTAACTAAATTCTCCACCTGTTCCGGAGAAAGGCCCGGGGCTTCCAGCCTCAAGGCCACCTGTGGAGGGGCAAACTCGGGAAACACGTCAAGCTTGGCCCGGGTCAGCGTGACCAGACCATATGCCAGCATTGCCGCCGCTAGCGTAATGATCACTCCCCGGTGGCGCAACGAAAACCAGATGATTGACCCAAGTACTCCTGACGATCCCATAGGCCACTATCTCTCTCCAAGCAACGCAAAAGCTCGGGACAGGGTATCAAGCAGGCACCGATATTCAGGTCTCTTGCACAAACAACTCTTTATCTATGGATTTTTCCCGCCTGCTCATCGGCACATTTCTCAACAGGTTTTTCCCGCCGTCTCAATCTCCGCCCCGCATCAATGACTGGAATTCTTTAGACAGCAGCAATTGCGCCCCGGCAAATGCAACGCGTTCTCCGGGCACAAAGCTTTGGCGCACGAACAATCCACCCGGGACAGGAAGATAGCCATGGACCAACCGGCGTGTGAAGCGATCATGTCCCGTTTGGATATATACCCAGGGCAGACCTTGCCACCAAACAACCGCTGATGCGGGCAGAATCACGCCCTCCAGTTTCCCACCCACAGGCAGATACCCCGAAACGTTCATTCCGGGCAAAAGCCCGGCGCTGCTGTCTGTGGTGTAGAAGAAGGCAAGACCCTGAATCCGGGGATCCGTCTCCGGAGCAAAAGATACAAGCGATGCTGTAACACTTTCGCCCCAGGGAGTCTCGATAACAGCCGTGGCCGGCGGGATAGAGATCGGCATTTGGGGTGACACGGCTATCCGAACTAGCAAGATCTCTTGCTGCATCAGTCGCTCAAATGAAGATGAAGCCTGCTGGAGCCAATCGCCCAGTACGGAACCCCATTGCTGGCGAATTGAGGTCTGCTGTGCCTGCAACGCTGACCGGGCGGCCTCAAGAGCAGCTTTGCCGGCTTTCCAGCCGGCTTCGGCCTCCTGAACATCCTTTTTCGAAGTATCCCTGCCCTCTGAATAGAGAAGCCGCAATCGGTCGTAGTTTTCTCTGGTATACCGGAGCTGCGCACTTGTCGTCTCCACCGCCGCACGGGTTTTGGCGTAGTTTTCACGGAGGCGGGAAAGCTTCTCCAAGCCAAGAACGGACCCGTAGCCTCGTACAGTCTCTTGATGGGTGGTTGCTTTGAGGTCCACTGTTTCAATTCCCGCGAGCTTCTGAGCCTGTATGGTCACCACGACGGTCATCGAACCCTTTGATGCATCCATCACTCTTTGTCGGCTTTTAATGGCGGGTTCACGTCCCGATGCTTTTGTCCATGCAACAAAGGACGCCGCAACAACGGCCGCCAAGATCAAAGCAAGCCCGCCTTTACCAACCCGAATGACCAAATGCCGGAATATAAAGGCTGCACGGACCGGAGGTTCCTGAGGTCTGTATTCCCTTGTAGTGACGAGGCTTGACGAAGTACGGTCGGGGATATTAAAAATCTCGCTTGACATGTCCCATGCATACATACCGCTTTTGTGCTTTGCGATAGCTTTTATTATCGCTTCCAATAGCGCTGATGTCTTTAGGAACGACCGGCGGTCACCTTTATGCACGGGGTCCATCATCATCGTCTTTGTCTCGCGCCACAACCCTATGAGCGATTGATAAGAACTCGCTTTTTTAGAGCGGCTGGATTGACTTGGTGATTAATAAGAACTCGCTTTTTGAGAGCAGCTGGATTGAAAGTTTATGATTGTGTATTGAGATCATCTTTTGCGATGATAATCAAATTTTTACCAAAATCGAATTGTGTTGTCAATCGTCATTTCTTTTAATTTTTGCTCAACCTTATAAAATTACAAGAAATTTAGACTGCGTTCACCAATTGATCTCATATCACGAAAACACGAAATCAAAAAGGTGTTGATGTTTAGTGTTTGGTGTTTAGTTTGTTATTTAAATATTTGATGACAGTCGCTACAGAAATTAAAAGATGATAAGTTTTCTGACCATCGGAACCATTTTAGGTTTATCCACGGGTTTTGCCCCTGTTCCTAATCCCCCTTTTCCATACCATATTTGTAAGCCCAATATCCATCTATGCCCTCAGAATATCAGCCGGCTTCAAAACCTTTGACTGGCAAGTGATTTAGCTTTTCAAAAAGAACGCCTTTATCCTTTCCACGACATATGCCATCTGCTCGTCCGAAAGTTCGGGGTATATGGGAATGGCCAGGGTATGGAGGGTGGCATGCTCGGCCACGTTGTTGATCATCAACTGTGAAAAAGGATTGCCGCACCAATTGCTCATCCACGGCCGGACCCTTAAATGGTTGACAACTATAAAATTCCCCGCAATCAGTGGTCGCCGGTTGCGGGGAATCAAGGGGGATGACGGCACGTTTCCCAACGGGATCAGCGCCCAAATATCTCTTTCGGGCGTTTGGTGTTCCCCGTGGCATTGGGGAAATCCATGGCTCGGTAGGCCTTGCGATGGTGGGTGATCATATCCTGGCCCACTTCCATGAAGTGGATGTAATGCTTTTTCAGCTCATAGAAGCCGTGCCACCAGGCATAGTCCGGCGCCATCATGGCCGTGCCCATGCGGGCCCGCCGGCCCTCATGATGCCATAGTTCGTAGAACTCCCACTCCGGCGCTTCATCGAAATACTTCGTCTTGTCGAGAAGCCCCTGTGCGTAAAGTTCGTCGAGCATCTTCTTGACCGGTTTGAAATAGACATCGTTGTACTGTTCGACCACCATGTCCAGCTTGGAATAGTGATCGTCCACCCAGTGCTGTCCATGACATTGGAGACAGACGGCCTTCATCTTGTCGCGTTCGATCTTCCAGTCGGTCTTTGCCGGTAGCGGCTTGAAATCCTGGGGCCGGATGGTCAACGGCGCTTGAAGTTCCCAGGAAAGCCGTTCGGTGACGTCGTGGGTGGTCATCACCGTGTTGCCGCCGGACATGTGGCAGACGGCGCAAGTCGGGCCCCGGTAGTCCACACCGGCGGTCCAGGTGCCGGGGGCTGCGTTCCAGTTGTACGTATTCCCAAAGGCCCGATATATACTGCCGTGCTTGGACTCTTCGTAGATCTCCATCTGGGGATGGTCCGGACCCAGGTGACACTGCCCGCAGGCTTCCGGCTTTCGCGATTCCATAACGGAGAACCGGTGCCTTGTATGGCAGCTCGTGCAGCTTCCCTTGCTGCCGTCCATGTTGATCCGGCCAACCCCCACGTTGGGCCAGGTCATGGGATCCGGCGCCCCGTTTTTCATCTTCACGATGGTTCCGTGGCAATGATAGCAGCCGCTGACTCGTTCGCCTTGGCTGTTCATTCCATCGTTGAGCCATGGATCAATTTTCCACAAAATTTCCAGGGTATTGGCATGTTTGCTGCGCGCGTACTGGGCCGCCTCGTCCGGATGGCAGCGGGAGCAATCTTTGGGGGTGACCACCGCCGAGACAGGCACCCGGTATTCTTTGATGCCCCACTTCGTGTCGGAGCGCTCGTACTGCTTGTAGTGGACCGCGCTGACATCCGGGTCGTTTTCATCGGCCTTATGGCAGTCATAGCAGGTGATGTTCGCGCTGGCGTGCCGGCTGTTGGCCCAGTCGTCATACAAGGCCGGCGTTACCTGTTTGTGGCACTGGATGCAGGCCACGGCTTCCGGCGGAATACTGCGTTCGACCCTGAATTCCTTGACCTTTGACATGTTTTGGGCCGCTGATGCGGCGGCCGCCAGATGTGGCACGGTCGAAAAACCCGCGACCGCCAGCCACAGCATGGCAATCAGTACTGCACGTTTCATAAGTCCCCCCCTTGATCAAATCGTTATCTTCATTCAAGCGCCCGGGGCCGGCGCCTATTTTCCAAGTCCCCGGTAACTCACCTGGTACTGCTTGTATGAATATTGTTCGCGCCGGACGTGCACCAGATTCCGATGACAATCGACGCATTTTTTCTCATACCCCGGCCGGGCATAGAGCACGTCCCGGTGGGCCAGCATCGCCCCCCGCTTGTTGGGGATATAAAGAAGATTTCGGTGGCACTTGAGGCACTGTTCATTTTTAAACGATGCATAGGCTTTTTCGCGGTTTTCCGCGTGATCGTATTGATTCGAAACAAAGTGCATAAAAACGTCTTTGATGCCGTGCAGCGTCTTGGCATAGAAGAAGTTGGCGGTGTCCTGAGGGGCGGGCAGATGACAATCCATGCAATCGGCAACGAATCCGTCGGCGTTGTTGGCATGGGGGGAGGTGCGCCAGGTCTCCACAGCAAACCGAATCTCGTGGCAGGAGCCGCAAAAACCCGGTGTGGATGTCCGCACCATCGTGTAATAAGTGATACTGAAGAGCGGAAAGGCGAGTATGATCCCGACGGCGATCAAAACGGCTGCCTTGAGGTATTGTTTCATTAATGCCCCCGGATGAGAGATAGTGTCCGCCTAAGGTTAACTTTTTTGCGCGATTCCGGTTTCGATCGCTTCGATTTGGCTTCAGCCAAAATTGTGCATTCATGGATGGGAAGCGATAAACGAGTCAGTTTATGGAAATACGATGAATGCATTACGGTCGCCAGCTTTTTTGATAAATATTCCCCTTTTGGCAGGGGATGTATCGGAAAGTTTTAATTGTGTATGGGACTTGTTAAGACCGCTCTCTGGAGTGTAGGTTCTATGAGCCGAGGCCAACACATGGAAGCCTGCCGGTCACGGCAAGAGCTAAAAATCAGATACCAAAGGCAAGGCAGGTTGTCAATCGGCATTTTTTATCCAACATCACCCAAATTCGGACTGGCTAAAATCTGTGATCGCTCGTAAGACGCTATGATATCAGCCTGTTTGAATGTACATTGACAATATCCTGTAGCGACATTACCGTGTCTGTAGTTTATTCTTTTAATTATTCCAGCCGAAAAAGATGTTTGTTGAAAGGAAAAGACAATGAAAACAAATACGCTTGATATAGATCGCAGAAACTTTATGAAGAATACCGGCGGTTCTTTACTTGCAGCCGGCATGGGTTCAAGTTTAGCCCTTTCGGCCTTGCAGGCACATGCTGCGCAAGCCGCCGTGACCCAGAACAAAGAAACTCAGGACGCAACAACCCCGCAAAAAGCGCTGCAAATGCTAAAAGACGGCAATGCCCGATTCGTTCAGGGCAACATGTTACAGCGTAATCTGATGCGACAGGTCAAGGCGACCGGCGGCGGGCAGTTTCCTTTTGCAGCCATTGTGGGCTGCATTGATTCGCGAGTGCCCAATGAATTGATTTTTGATCAGGGTATCGGCGATATCTTCAGTGCACGAATAGCCGGAAACTTTGTCAATGACGACATCCTCGGCAGCCTCGAGTTTGCCTGTGCCCTATCCGGGGCAAAATTGATTCTCGTTTTAGGTCATACGGAATGCGGTGCGGTCAAAGGAGCATGTGACGATGTTGTGCTGGGCAATCTCACCCAGACGCTTGCCAACATCAAACCGGCGGTAGCTGCCGTGTCCGGGTATGGTTCCGACCGATCTTCGAAGAACGATAAATTTGTCCAAGCCGTGACGGATAAAAATGTGGTGCTAACCGTTGAACGCATTCGCGAGCGCAGTCCTATTTTGCAGGGCATGGTCGACGAGGGGCAAATCGGACTGGCGGGCGCCATGTACAACGTTCATAGCGGCAAGGTGACATTTATGTAGCTTTTGGCCACTGAAAGAAGATAAGACGATTGACAACCTGACTTGCCTTTAGTATTTTAGTTGTTATTGTTACCGTAACCGGCAAGCTTTCATATCCGGCTCTTAGAGCGGTCCTAATAAGTTCCATGCACAATTAAAACTTTTCGATGCACCCCCTGCCAAAAAGGGAATTCTTATCAATATAACACCGGGTAATACCGGCTACCGCATGAAGATTTGGGGCTATGAGAAGATTGTATCGTCTTGTGAAACGCATTGTTTTTTCAGAATAAGAGACCATGCAGAGGAAAACAATCAGAGACATAATCAATGTAGTGCTGGGCTCCATATTACGGATGTCACGGACCAAAGTGAATTACTGGGGTGAATTCTGTCTCGATATCCCGTTAGGTGTTGTGCTGATCTTTAGCGGTCTGCGGCAACATGATATCCAGGCCATCGAAGCGCTTCTGACCTTCCTGCTTGGCCTGTTTATTTTCAGCTATTTCGAATACTCCGTTCACCGTTGGCTGTTCCACGGATCGATCCCATTCATCGAGCAGGGTCACCGTGCGCACCACGAGAATCCGAAGGGCTATGACGCCCTGCCTTTCTTTCTGCCTTCCCTGGTGATACTGGGGCTGACAGGTATATTTGTTCTGCTGATGCCCACGAGTTATGCGTTTCTGCTATCGGGCACCATGGCCTTCAGCTACGTAACCTATGGGCTGAGCCACTTCACTATCCACCACACCCGTTTTCGCCAACCTCTGGCCCGGCGTTGGGCAGCCAACCATCTCATCCATCACTACCACGCCGAAACTAACTTTGGTGTTACCACGCCGCTGTGGGACATATTACTCGGCACGCGCAATGTACTGCTGAATCGCAAAAAGATATAGATCGCAGGAAGACTCTGACAGTTTCATCTCTGATAATTACCTGTAAGTGATTTTCAGTTTTGATACACCCGTAAAAAGTAACAAAAAACGCATTTTTCATGATAACCACGAAGAACACGAAGTTGAATTTATTAAATATTTTTTTATTTCTTCGTGATCTTCGTGCCCTTCGTGGTAAATTTCAGACTTTTTACGAATTCATCAGTTTTCCAAAAAGAACGATTTTATCTTTTCCACGACGTATGCCATCCGGTCGCCCGAAAGTTCGGGGTATATGGGAAGGGCCAGGGTATGAAG
>JBAUWG010000345.1:0-3580 GCA_049583675.1 Desulfobacterales bacterium
GGTTCATACCGCGTAAAAGCGGATATTTTTTTCCCTTGGCTGCTGCTATTCACTTTAACTTCCGCACTGGCACTGACCTGGTGGCAGGTGGATGCCCAAGAAATGATACAAGTCTGGGAGTTTGTGGAATCCTGGTCGACGAAAAACTATTTAGCCGCCGGATTGACCCTCTGGGCATTTTCGATCCTGGCAGTTCGAATTTGGTTTGCCTGTCGTTACCGGTCTTATGCACCTTTACCTGACAATGCCCTACCGGCCATTACGATCGTCATACCGGCCTACAACGAAGGCCAGCAGGTCCTGGACACCGTTCGGTCGGTTATGAACAGCCGTTATCCTGCGGAAAAAATGCAGGTGATTTGTGTTGACGACGGATCCAAAGACGATACATGGCAGTGGATGCAAATGGCACAACAAGAATTTCCGCTTCGCGTGCGGCTGATTCGCCAACCTTTTAACCGCGGTAAACGCCATGCGCTGATGAAAGGCTTCTCTCAGGCGTCCGGGAAGGTATATGTGACGATTGATTCGGATTCCGAGGTGCTGCCGGATACCCTTCGCCATCTGGTCAGCCCGCTGGCCAGTGACCCGCGTGTGGGTGCGGTTGCGGGTAATGTGCGTGTGCTGAACCTCGACGAAGGCGCTATCCCTAAAATGCTGGAAGTTTCGTTTGTCAGCTCCTTTGATTTCCTGCGTTCCGGTCAGAGCGTCTACGGCGGCGTATTTTGTACGCCCGGCGCACTTTCAGCCTACCAGGCGGAGGTTGTCAAACCTCATCTGTCATTTTGGGTCAATCAAACCTTTATGGGAGAACCTGCGGCCATCGGCGAGGACCGCGCGCTGACCAACCTGGTTCTGGCCTGCGGGTATCGCGTGGTCTATCAGCGAGAGGCCGTGGTAATGACAAAAATACCGATTGATTTCAAAGGTCTACGAAAGATGTTGCTGAGGTGGGCCCGCAGCAACGTGCGTGAGAACCTGGTGATGCTCTCTTTCATCATGGGTCGCTTTCGCCCGGCCGACAGCGGTAGCGGCTGGATCCGCCTGTTCAGCGCCACACAATTATTTCGAATGACCATGGGTGAGGCCTCAAAATTTGCTGTAGCGGCGCAACTTTATCTGGCTTTCGTGCCGACGCTGATCGCCATGGCAATAGGGTGTACCATCGGCGCCGTGTTGCCGGCTGTGGTTTATCAGTGGCGCCACGGTGGATGGTTCGGTTGGCGCTGGGCGATACCCTATGCTTTTTATTGGCTGTTCGCCTTGTGCTGGATTTCGCTCTGGGGATTGGTAACCGCACCCCGTTCCGGTTGGCTGACCCGCGATTCGGTCAGCGTTATTCCGGGGACCAAACCAATAACGGTCTCTCGACCGGACGTTGTAAATAAGGTATTTTCAAAAGCCGCCTAAATGGTCGGGTTTGCATCTGAGATTCTCGATCGTTTCTTCTCAGCAGCCGAATCGGGAGATCAGCCTTGTGATGCCGTTTCTGAAAATTTCAACCGGCGGCAACAGGCTGACCACCAAAAATCCATTTCTGTGAAAATCGTAGAAGTACCCCGGATGCACCAGCGTGCTGTCGCGATCCAGTAACTGCAGAACACGGTCTTCGTCGGAAACTGCATCAAAGACCTCGATGACGGCATACCATCCGCCTTGGCGGATCAGGGATCGAATGTTGGATGCTTTGGCGGTCTGTTCTTCCAAAAAGCCCATGTTTGAAGCGATTCGGAAAAACATTTGACGTTGAATCATTTGACGCTGTTGAAGGAGCCTTTTGACGGCATGTTGGACCGGGGTTGATGGTGATAGATAAAAATCCAGCATCATTTCAAGGCGCGACAGCGCTTGTGCGGATCGATCAGGATCGCCGTTTACCACCATCCATCCCAGTTTCACCTGGGGCAACCCCACCATTTTGGATAAACCGTTCAGAACGAATGTGAGCGAGTTTGAATGATTCACTGCTGTTCGCGCCCGGCCCGGATTTTCTGCTGCCATGAAATCGGAAAATACTTCATCCACAATCAAGGCGAGATCGTACTCCCGGCAAACGGTGGCGAGCGCCGTGAGTTCTTGCCGGTCTGCATAGGAGCCGGTGGGATTGTTGGGGTTGACCAGAACAATCGCCTTGGTCTTTGGATTGATAAGCGCCTGCAGAACATCCATGTCTATGTACCAACCTTTTCGGTCGTCGTATCTGAGGGGATACGAGACGGCATGCAGCCCTTCGAAACATGCCAGATAGGAAAGCAAAGGATATCCGGGCATCGGGATAAGGATTTCCTCACCGGGATTTCCCATCAATTTGAAAAGGATTGAATACGCTTCGCTGGTGGAAGCCGTCAAAAAGATCGCATCCGAATCCACTTGTTCGCCTTGATCGGCGTAATATGTTGCAATGGCCTCCCGGGCTTTCACCAAACCGCGGGGATCGGGTTCGTATGCCAAGGATTGAGGTTGTGAAAGGGCTGCCAAAATCTCTTTGGAATCATAATCCAGTCCGATCCGTGTCGGATTCGACTCCGTCAGGTCAAAAATAGCATCTCCTGCGGATTTTTTATTTTGAAGAAGAATGCTCAATGAATTGGGACTCAGATCCCAGCTGGAACGATCTGAAAACATAATGTATGCCTTGCCGACGTCAACCCGGAAAAAACCGGATCAGTTCGTTAATATTTTTTTTGATATTACAGCTGCCAATGTTAATTTTCAACCAATCAAAATTTTTTTTCGTCAAAATGAGTGCACTGCACAGTGAGCGCATTTTCCGTCCTGCCATGTCAGAAGCGGAAAACCGATCGATTTTTCCAGTTCAATTTTGCGTTCTTTTTTTTTCACTAACTTCAAGTTCGTGCATCAGGCCGGGGAGAACATCTTTAAGAATAGCCTGCTGAACATTGACAGCGTGCTTGACTTTCGGTATCTTTCAATCTGTTTGCATCTCACCCTCATCATTCATGCCGGAGACATCGGTAATACCGATGTTCTGATTGAACTGGAATTCATCGCCCCTGTAGTTGCCGTCCGGGGGAATATGGATGTGATCGGCGGTTTGAGGGATCTTCCCGAAACCGAGGCCGTCGAAATCGGTGACGTTCTCTTGTATGTAATTGCATGATATTCACAGACTTGATATCTTTCCTTCGGAAGCCGGCTTCGGTGCTGTAATTATCGAAAAGTGATGGACATGAAAGCGGTTTCGTCCGAGAGTGTCTATCTCATGGTCACCGCGCCCCCGTATCCGATGATTGAAATGTGGAATGAGATGTTCGCTCGGCAAAACGCATCCATTAAAAAGACTTTGGAAAAAGGAGACGGACCGGCAGTTTTCGAACTGATGCATCAGATGCCGGATCCTGTGTGGGAAGAGGTCTATCGCGTATTAAAAGTCGGTGGTTTTGCCTGTATCAATATCGGTGATGCGACCCGAACCATCAACAAAAATTTTGTAAGGAGCACCGCCTATCCTTTTGAAGTCGCATAAGGAATTATTATTAAACGATGCCTTGCAAATTATGAACTCGGACTTCTCTGTATCGCCGGCAGTCAACGATGAATAATCTGAACTATCGTCATA
>JBAUWG010000346.1:0-5555 GCA_049583675.1 Desulfobacterales bacterium
ATCTCAGCGTTATGCTCAAAAAATAATCCTCGGAATATCAACTATATGCCTGCGGTTATTTTTTTCGCATGCCTTGATTTCGAACAAAAATCCTCATTTTTGGATGGACACTATTTAGTGCCAAAAATTGGTACTCTGAACCAAGTCAGAGATGATTGCCTATGCCGGCAAGCCCTCCAACGGGAATAATGGAATATGGGAGTGATGGAATCATGGGTTGCGGAATGCTATCAGCTTTATAAAATAAAGGTCCTTTTTGATTTTCTTAAATTGACGACATTCCAGTATTCCATTATTCCAACCATGTGCAATGAGATGCTAATCACACCCTTGCATAGAAAATCAAAGCTGGCCTCCTGAGTTCGGACTCTTTACTAATTCCAATTCATGGATATGGCTTGCTACTTTAAAGCCCCTTTGTTAAGATGGTCCAAAAATTATAGATGCTATACATACAACCGAGAGATATTGATGAAACGAAAAAGATGGATCGATGAATACGGTGAACAGAAACAACCCGTTAAGGCCGGTCAATCACAAGAGACAGCTTTTTTCGGTTACCAAAAAGTTCCCGAAGATGAAAAGTCCCAATGGGTCCTGCGACACTTCAACAGCGTTGCCAAAAGATATGATCTGATGAACACGCTGTTGAGTTTCGGCATCCATCACCTGTGGAAGCGCAGCGCTGTCAAGATGATGGCCTTAAATGCCGGAGACCGGGTGCTGGATGTCTGCGGCGGCACCGGTGATCTGGCGATTCTGGCCGGCGAAACCGTCGGTAAATACGGGCAGGTGATCATATACGACATCAACCGGGCCATGATCGAGGCCGGTATGCAGAAGGTCCAATATTTGCCGTTGGCAGACCGTATCCGGTTTGTTCAAGGAAATGCCGAACATATATCCTTTCCGGACGGATATTTCGATGCTGCCATGGTGGGTTTTGGAATCCGTAACGTGACGCACATGGATCAGGGATTCAAAGAGATGCGTCGCGTACTGAAACCCGGCGGGAAAATGATGTGCCTGGAATTTTCAAAACCGACATCGCCCTTGTTCCGATGGATGTATGATGTGTACTCATTTCATGTGATGCCGGCGCTTGGTGAGGTTTTTGCAGGGTCAAGCAAGGCATACCTGCACCTTACAGAATCGATACGGACCTTTGCATTGCCGAATGAGCTGACGGCTGTTTTGAAACAGGTCGGATTTTCAAGAGTGACGGAACGAAAACTCACCAACGGGATTGCAATGATTCATTTGGCGGTCAAGGACTGAGATATAGGAAATCAATATGAAACTGAACTGGGCGGAACGCTGGGTGGTCAATAATCCCTTACGGATATTTCAACAACATATAGAGGTGAATTGGCTCCGGCAAATGATGCCGTTGAAGACCGGAAAGACGATTCTGGAAGTGGGATGCGGCCGCGGCGCCGGGGCAAAATTGATCCATAGTGTTTTTAAACCGTCTCAATTGCACATCCTGGACCTGGACATTGATATGATGCATAAAGCAAAAAAATATCTTTCTTCGACGCCGCTTTCCTCTTTGAATCTTCTGGTCGGCGATTCCATTGATCTTCCATTTAAAGCCGGCCGCCTGGACGCGCTTTTTGGATTCGGCTTTTTGCATCATGTTCCAGACTGGCGTCAGGCCCTTTTAGAAATCGCCAGGGTATTGAAACCAGGTGCTGTTTATTACATGGAAGAGCTTTATCCTTCCTTGTATCAGAACACAATTACCAAACGCATCCTTCTTCATCCTGAACACGATCGTTTCACCAGCAAGGATCTTCGAACTGAAATGGATGCGGCCGGTCTGAGGCTTATCAACGCCTTTGAACTCAAAAAGATGGGGATTTTGGGGGTTGCCAAGAGGTTGGATCATATTCCGTTCAGTCAGTAATTATGCCGACCACCACGATGACCAGCAACGCCAAAGGATAGGTGCTGGCCATGTTGAAAAGCGCCATGGCATAGGGTGGTTTTTGGGTTCTATAAAGAAGGGCGGCAGGCAGCATCAGAAAGAGAATCCCTGTTGATGCAGCAGCAATCAGAAGCGGAAATTCAAAGGGGATGGGCGAACCGAGAAATACGAACACGCAAAGAATTGTCGCAGCGGTTAAAGACCCTATGATAATCGTATTGGCCGAATCCGGACCCAGTTGAACCGGAATGGTTCTGGCATGGAGGTGCCGATCCGTCTCGATGTCGGTCCAGTCATTGGGCACGTTCTGCCCGCCGATTTCCCACAAGAAGAACCATAAAAAAAGCACAGAAAGAAACAGCGGCGAGGGCTTGGGATCCACGGCAAATATACCGGCAATGGCGCCGGCTGTCTTCACACCGCCGCTGACCAGGGTTCTGAAATGGGTGACTTTGAGCAGCAGGCAATAAACGGTTTCGAGCAAACAGCCGACGGCAAAGATTAAAATGCACACCGGGTTTAAATGGTAGGCCCCCCATACGGCCACGATGGACCAGGCGATTGTCCAGAGCATTCCTTCGGTGAAACTCAGACATCCCTGGGCCATGGGATGCCTCACCATCGCGGCATCCAGGTCGCATTCAACACCGGTATCACCGCAAAGTTTCAGCTTTTCTTTGTCCACACGGTAATCAATGACATCGTTAAGGGCATATACGGCAGTATAACCGGCAAACGTTGTGACAAGACCTATAAAAATAATCTCAACAGCCGGGAACCGGCCGAGCCACAGCAAAGCGCCCAATGCCGGGGTCGCCATGTCCAGTAACCCGTGAGGTGTCCTGGAAAGCGCCAGAAATAGTTTTAATTTTTGAAATCCCGTATATGAATGGGCCGGTTGCGTCATCTTCACATTCCAATTACGAACGAAGCGAACGATCTTGCGGCAAAATCCCTGATGGTTTCGATTCGGTCAAAATCGTATTTCATTAGCATGGAGCCTTCATGATCGTCAAGGTGTTAACGCCTTATTTCAAGCTGTTCCACTATCAAAGAACAGGCAAGACAAACAAAGAAATAGAGCACCATCACCGTAATCCAGACTTCAAAGGTTAAAAACGTTGCGGACATGAGTTCCATGCCCTGAAATGTGAGCTCTTGAATTGAGATCACAGAGACGATGGATGAATCCTTGATCGTCGAGATGAACTGACCGGCTAAAGGCGGGAGTATCCTCTGGGCAGCCTGGGGTAAAATAATATGTCGGATCTGTTGATGTCGCGAAAGCCCCATGGCCGCAGAGGCCTCCCACTGGCCGTTTTCAATGGACTGAATGCCGGCTCTGATAATTTCAGTGATGTATGCGCCTTCATATATACCCAGTGCCGCTATGCCGGACAAAAACACCGGAAAACGGGCTGGTGAGATAAATAGGCCAGACAATATCTCTTTGAAAAATCCCGGAGCGGCGTTTTCCAGGTAATCCGGTCCGATCATCGATACGAATTGATCGCTGATAAAATAATAAAATATGAATATCCAGACCAGAATGGGTATGTTCCGAATCAGTTCAACATAACTCCAGCCGACAAGCCGCTTAAAAGCACTTGTGCTGGTACGAAACAGACCCATGACGGTGCCGAAAATCATGGCGACGACAGTGGAATAGATACTGAGTTGAAGGGTTATGAAAAGGCCCTGCATGATCAGGCCCGGAACCCACCGGTCCGTTGCCGCATCAAACCTGATAAGATACTGCGGCATAACGTTCCAATCCCACTTGTAATGAACCTCAACGTTTATTCGATGCGCAATCCAGACACAGATGCCTGCGAGAATTAAAAACAACAAAATGTCCAGGCGGGTAATTTTATGCTTCGATGATTTCAACAGGAACTTTGCTCCAATGCCTTCGGCGAAATGAATGTGAGGACTTATTTGATCAATTTTTCCCAGTCTCTGGTCCGGAACCAGTAATGTTTTCGATCTTTGAGGAATCCTTCGGCTTTAATATAGCGAACCCAATTGTCGAGGTAATTCATGGTGTCAAAATCGCCTTTTTTTACGGCAAACCCAATGGGCTCCCGGGTAAAGGTGTTATCAAGCGGCAGAAAAAGCTTTGTGGGATATTTGAGGGCCTGAAATGCGGGTGTCGGGGCTGATGCGACAACGGCATGGACCCTTCCATTCACCAGTTCCTGATATGCCTCGGATTCATCGTCGAACAGCCGCAATTGGGCTTTGGGCATATATTTTTTCGCGGCGGTGACTGCAGTGGAACCGAGTCTGGCTGCGATGACCACATCGGAACGATTGAAGTCTTCGATCCGGCTGAACCCCGCGGCAAGCGTTTTGTTGGCGACAATCGACATCCCCGTGTAATCGTAAGGGATACTGAAATTGACCTTTAAATTCCGGCTGGGAATAATCCCCATACCACCGATGATGATATCAAATTTCCCGGTGATGAGCGCCGGAATGATTCCGGACCATTTGGTGGGAACAAACTCGACGTTGACTCCGGTATCTTTGGCCAGACGCTTTGCAACGTCAATCTCAAACCCGATAAATTTTCCGGTCTTGTCTTTCATGGCCCACGGAACAAAAGTCGACATACCCACCCGGAGAACACCGCGCTTTTGGACCTGTTCGATCATACTCTCTTTTTTTTCAGTCTGTCCGGACGGGATGGAATTATTGACGCATGCCATCAACATCAGGATGACACCGGCCAGCCAACATGTTCGCATCCATGCTAAGAAACTCATTTTGCCTCTCCTTTTTCCATCATGTTGACGACAACGGATAATGTCGCCGTCATGATTAAATATATGGCTGCGATGGTAAACCACAGCTCAAAAACCATGAAGGTATCCGCGATAATCTGCTCTCCCTGCATGGTCAGATCATAAATTGCGATGGTGCTGACAAGGGCGGAATCCTTGATTAGCGATACGGCCTGACTCACAAGTGGCGGGAGCATGTGCCGGATGGCTTGCGGCAGAATGACATGACGATACGTATTCCAGCGATTCAGGCCGATACTGTAAGCGGCCTCCCACTGTTCTCGATGGATGGAAAGAATTCCGGCCCGGAAGATTTCCGATGCATACGCACCTTCAAAAAGGCTTAACGCCAGCACGGCGGAAATCAATCTGCCGAATCCCAAAACCGGTGATATAACGAAATAAATAAAAAAGATCTGCACCAGCAGCGGAGTATTCCTGATAAGTTCCATGTAGCCCCGGGCCAGCGATCGGGCCGCAAAAGAATCCGAGAGTCGAAAAAGTGTGGTCACCAGACCGAAAATACTCGAAAATAAAAGGCTTGCAGCAGTGATTTTTAAAGTGACCCAGATGCCTTTGAGCAAGGGGCCTGAAACCAATGAACCGTCGACAAAGGTAAAAAAAAATTTGGGGATCTGATACCACTGCCAATTGTAATCCAATTTGCCGACGCCAGCCAACATCAGCCACACGAGAACGCCGCATGCGACCAGAAATTTAATCGCATCTTTTGCTTTAAAATCATCTTTTGCCGGTTTCGCCCTGTACTTGTTGATCATGACCTATCCTGTATGTTTCATATTTTTTATGATACAAACATGTCTCATAATACAAAAGAG
>JBAUWG010000347.1:0-8973 GCA_049583675.1 Desulfobacterales bacterium
GTAAATTCCGGTTGTTCCTGTTTTCGACTTCTCTAAGGTACCATTACATCGTAGTGAACATTTTGTATTCATAATAAGATCTTTATCACGAAAGCACGAAAGTTCGAAAACTCGAAAGAAATAACGATTTAATTTCGTGCTTACCCTATTTCGTGTTTTCGTGATTGTTTTAAATTTTAACGGTAAAAGAGTTTGACTTTTATATCAATATCTTCTAAGGCAATCGTTAATTCGCTGTTAAAATATATATTTTTCAACCGGACAACATTACAGGAGGTGGTGGAATGAGAAAGTGTTTTGTTTTTCTATGCGTTGTGAGTCTGATGGCCGCCAGTGTGTCTCCCCTTTTTGCCGGCGGAATTGAAAACAAGACCAACTGGAGCGCCGAGTGGGTGCGCACGCTCAACAGAAATGCGGCAACCGACTCTGCAGACGCCGTGGCGTATAACCCGGCCGGGGTCATGAAAATGGACAACGGCCTGTATTTAAATGCCAGCGGCCAGTATGCTTTCAAAGACTACTCTGATACCGCGCCGAATACCTTCCCTTATAACGGGACTAAGTATTCCACGGATGAGCCGGATTTTGTGCCCAGTTTATTTGCCCTGTACAAACAGGACAAATGGGCAGCCTATGGTGCCGTCACCATTGTTGTAGCCGGGGGAAAGGTTGATTATGATAATGGAGATATGACAACCGCTATGCTGGCTTATAGCTTAATCTATGGGGGGTTGGGCGGAAGCCTTTCAAACATGCACCTTGAAGGCAAATCGTACTTCGTTGGATATACACTTGGCGGAGCCTACAAAATTAACGACATACTATCTGTCTCGCTGGGAGCCAGATATGTTGATGCCTCCAGAGACTTTAATGGTTATGCCTCACTCGCCGGAACTATTATGGGCAACATAACGCCTACTGTCGACTACGATGAAACCGGCCACGGCTGGGGCGGCATTATCGGCGTCAACCTGACTCCCATAGAAGCACTCGACATCGGACTTCGATTTGAAACCAAGACCAACATCGAACTGACTACCGGCGTAACCACCGATACAGTCCCCCCCAACGGTCTGCCCGGGCTTACAAATGGCGCCAAGAGAAACAGAGATCTGCCGGCCCTTTTGGGTGTGGGCGTCTCCTATAAGTTTACGCCAAAAATCAGGGTCGAAGCGGACCTCACCTATTACTTCAACCAAAATGCAGGCTGGGATGACAATCCCGTAACAACGGCGGATGAATCTCAAAAAGACGACGGGTACGACGTGGGTATTGCCTGTGAATACACCTTCAATCCCAAGTGGAAGGCCAGCGTGGGTTACATGTACACCTTTGTGGGCATCAACCCGGACAACATGTCCATTGAATCCCCGGAACTGGATGCCAGCACCATTGCCGGCGGCATCGCATTTAACCCCACGCCAGATTGGGGTTTCAATCTCGGGGTCCTCAAAACATTCTATAAAGACGCCACAACAAGTTCCGGCATAGAATTCGAAAAAGACGTCGTGATTGTTTCATTGGGAGTCCAATACAAGTTTTTTTAAGATAAAACAAAATACTTAAACCACGAAAGCACGAAATAAATAATCCCTTTCGTGTTTTCGTACCTTCGTGCTTTCGTGGTGTGTTTTTATTTTTTTCCTCTTTTCTCTTTCCTTGTTTTTAGACAATCCTTTTAAACATTTTCTCAAGATCTTTAAAGCCAAAACGGATCCACGTCGGGCGGCCATGGGGGCAGTTCGAAGGACGATCGCACGCATCGAGCTGATCGAGCATTTCCCGAATTTCTTTATCCGACAGCCTTTCATTGGCCCGAACAGCGCCGTGGCAGGCCATCACCTCGAGACACCGGTCAATCACCGCATCCAGGCCGGAAGAAACATCGATCTCAGCCGTCTTTTCCACCATTTCAATCACCAGGGGATTTATTGCTCTGTGTTTCAAAAGCAAAGGCACGGCTTTGACTACAAACGTATCTCCGCCAAAGGGCACTATCTCCAGCCCCAGTTCAATAAGGTTTGGAATCAGTCGTTCGAGTATTTTCGCTTCCCGGTATCCAAGATCGATGGTTTCAGGAATCAGCAGCTTCTGGGAGGCCTTTTTTTCATCTTGAAACCGGTGTTTGAGTTTTTCGAAAAGGATACGTTCATGGGCGGCATGCTGATCGATGAGAACCAGCGCGTCGCCGGACTCACAAAGGATGTAGGTGTCCTGAAGCTGTCCGATCGCACGCAAATCGCCGAACCGTTTATTTCCCCAAAGCGGCGTCTGGATGCTGCTTTGGCCCGAATTCAGACTCTTATTCAGCGAAAATCCAGCCCCCGGCAAAGCCGAATATCCGCTGTCACCGGGAGATGGGCTACCGGTCCGGGCCGAGCGAGGATCCCGGCGTTGCAGAAATGCCGGAGGTTGAACTTTTTCTTCCGGCACCCTGAAATCGATGCGGGGCTCTGAAATGTAATTCTCCTGTTTTTCGGCATCTGCTCCGATATCCTGTCTCGGCCGCCATAAAGGCTCATCCCCAAGACGCAACCGGTCCGCTACGGCCCGAACGATAACATCATGGACTTTGTTTTGCCGCGAAAACCGGATTTCGTTTTTTGTGGGGTGGACATTCACATCCACCTGATCATAGGGAACATGAATAAACAGTACGGACAGCGGAAACTGCCCCTTGACCAATCTGCCGGAATACCCTTCGAACAAGGCATGCTGGATGATCCGATCGCGAACAACCCTGCCGTTAACGTAGATGTAGATCCCTCGGGACGTTTTACGCGTATTCCGGGCCGAGGATATCCATCCGGTCACCGAAACATCATCTGTCGAAAACGCAAGGTTGAACAGATCGCGCTGGACATCTCTTCCCAGGATATCCACGACCCTGTCAACAGAATTGCTTGTTGGCGGCCAGTTTTTAACCAGCTTTTGATTATGCGTCAATCTGAACTGCACATTGGACCATCCCAAAGCAATTTTGGTCATCGTGTCGACGATGTGTCCCATTTCAGTCGTGACGGTCTTCAAGAATTTTCGGCGGGCCGGCATGTTAAAAAACAGCTTCTCCGCAGTCACCATGGTCCCCGGGGGAGCGCCGATTTCCGATACCTTTTTGATGGTCCCCCCCTCGACCATAATTTCGGTTCCGGACGGAGATTTTTCAGCACGCGTAATAAGACAAAATTTTGAAGCCGCTGCAATGCTCGGCAAGGCTTCCCCCCGAAATCCAAGGGTGCGAATGGCAAAAAGATCGTTATCCGTGTATATCTTGCTGGTGGCGTATCGTTCCACCGACAAAATGGCGTCATCGCGGCTCATTCCAATGCCGTTGTCGGAAACGCGAATCATTGACCGGCCGCCTTTTCCCACATCGATCATGATTCGGGTGCTCTTTGCATCCAGTGCATTCTCAACCAGCTCTTTGACGACGGAAGCCGGACGTTCCACTACCTCACCCGCGGCGATTTTGTTGGAAAGAATTTCGGGTAAGATTTTAATTTTGGACATGTTTTTTATTCAGTTTTAAAAAATTTGGTCCTATGGGCCAGGTCAGAGTTCTTCGGTTCTGTCATGGGGTTTTGTATTAAAAATTACAAATTACAAGCACCAAATTATTTGGGATTTCAATCAGTCATTATCAACAGAAAAAATCCCCTCAGAGGATAACCAAAGCCTGACCCTCGGGGCTAGAATTCTTTACTTCTGCTCCAGCAATTGGCGGAGCAAAAAATCCGCATCCTTGGGTGACAGGTCGAATTTAACGCTCGCCTCTTCTACAAGGGTCCTTAATTCTTTTGAAGGATTGAACTGTCGTTCATCGGAAATCCACTTGACGGCCTTTCTTAAATCTTCTCCACTCGGTTGAATACTCATATCTAAATCTCCTTGAATTTTATGTTTTTTTACCACGAAGATCACGAAGAAGTTATAAAACCATTCGCTTAAGTCCTTTTTTTATATATTCAACGTTAAAATTCATCAATAGGCCTACTTTTATCTCTGATAATTTCATATATGTAAGCAACTGAGCTTGATGAATGGGTAATAGATTGTCTACACTTTTTAACTCAACAATTAAGCTATTATCAACAAAGAGATCAATCCGATAACCACAGTCAAGATTTATCCCTTTGTATTTGACAGGAAGAGGGTATTGTAACTTGAAGGGAATTTCTGAAATTTTTAATTCATGGGCAAGGCACTGCTCATAAGTCGATTCAAGCAGCCCAGGTCCAAGATTTCGATGCACCTCGATTGCACATCCAATGACCTTATTTGACAAATCGTCAAATTTCATCCTCATACCTCTTCGTGTTCTTCGTGGTAGATAAATGATTATAACATCGGTTTTTTCTTATGAAAATCCGTGGCCTGTTCGAAATTGTAGGCCACTTTGAAAAGTTTTCCTTCTTCAAAATGCCTGGCCATGATCTGAAGGCCGATGGGAAGGCCTTCGGACGAAAATCCGCAGGGAACGGAAATCCCGGGAATTCCGGCAAGGTTTGCCGAAAGCGTGAAGATGTCGGATAGGTACATGGTCAAAGGGTCATCGACTTTTTCCCCGATTTTAAAAGCCGGGGTGGGCGCCACCGGCGAAAGGATCACATCACATGCTTTAAATGCATTCTTGAAATCTTCAATGATCAACGTCCTGACTTGGGATGCTTTTCCATAATAAGCATCGTAATATCCGGCCGAAAGGGAATAGGGCCCCAAAAGAATCCGGCGCTGCACTTCCGGTCCGAATCCTCTGGACCGGGTGCTTTTGTACATCTCCATAAGACCGGATTTATCCTTATCCCTGTATCCGTATTTGACGCCGTCATACCGCGCCAGGTTGGAACTGGCCTCGGACGGCGCGATGACATAATAGACCGCCACCACATAGTCCGAGTGGGGTAAAGAAATTTCCAGACAGTCGGCGCCCAGGTCTTTTATTTTCCGAACCGCATTTTCCACAGCCTTTGAAACGTCCGGATCAAGTCCCCGGGCTGCGGCATATTCTTTGGGAATGCCCACAACCATCTTTTTCAAGCCATTTTCCAAAAAAGAAGTGTAGTCCGGTACATCCTTGGGCACGGAGGTGGAATCAGACGCATCATAACCGGCAATCGCATTCATCATGACAGCGCTGTCGGAAACGGTTTTCGTTAAGGGCCCGATCTGGTCCAACGAAGACGCAAATGCCACCAGACCAAAGCGGGACACCCTGCCGTACGTCGGCTTCAAACCAACCACGCCGCAGTGGGATGCCGGCTGCCGGATGGACCCGCCGGTATCCGAACCCAAAGCACCGATACACATGTCCGCTGCAATCGCCGCAGCCGATCCGCCGCTGGAACCGCCGGGAATACGCGTCAGATCCCATGGATTGCGCGTCGGCTTGAAGCCGGAATGCTCAGTGGACGATCCCATGGCAAATTCATCCATGTTCAGCTTACCGACGATCACGGCCCCTTCTTTTTTCAATTTCTTGACCACCGTGGCATCGTAGGGAGGAATGAAATTTTCTAAAATTCTGGAAGCGCATGTGGTACGAAGGCCTTTGGTGCAAATGAGATCCTTCAGCGCAACGGGAATCCCGGTAAGGGGGGTTATGCGTCCTTCTGAAATGGCTTTATCGGCCATTTCGGCCTGGGCCATGGCCGTTTCATGGTTCACGGTGATATAGGCACCAACGGTTTCATCAACGGTATTGATACGATCAAGAACCTCCCGCGTCAGATCCTGCGAAGATATTTCTTTATGTTTTAAACGTTGGTGGGCTTCTTGTAGGGTCAGTTCATAAAGTTTCATATGCGATTGCTCCTAAATTGTGTCTGATGACCACGCATGTCAAGGCAAAATCGATTATCCCACCACCTTTGGAACAATAAAATTTCCATTTTCTTTATCCGGAGCGTTGGAAAGGGCTGAATCCCTGCTGAAATACCGATCCTCTTCATCCTCCCGAAAGGCGTTGGTCATGGAAATGGCATGAGAGGTTGGACGCACGCCTTTTGTGTCAATACTTTCCAGGGTTTCCATATATTCCAGTATTGTCCCAAGCTGCTCGGCGAATTTGTCGACGAGCTCGGCATCCACCTCGAGCCTGGCCAAATCCGCCACATAAATGACTTCTTCCTTACTAATTTTCATTCTTTCTCCTTAACGCTGAACAATAACGGCCCCTATTTTTTCTTTTTTCAGCCGCGTGAGCATAAGACCGGCTTCAGTCCTGTTTTTGAAATATCCTACCCGCACCCTGTACCATATGCCTTTGCCGGGAATCTTAGCGATACTTCGGTAGGCCGGGTATCCTTTTTTTTTTAATTGGTTTACCAGCTTGTCGGCATCCTGGGAACCCCTCATTGAAGCGACCTGAATGGTCACATTCTTACCTGCCGGATCGTGCGTTGCAGCAACGTGCGGGTGGCCCTGAGACGGCTTTTTTAAACCGGATTTTTTTTCTTTTCCGGCCGAGCCGTTGCTTTGACTCGGTGTCTTGACTTTTGACAAAGAAGCCGTCTTCTCCGGCAGGGATTGTTTTTTCTGTTTAACGTTATTATTGTTCAGTTTGTCTTCTTTGCCGGTTTTTTTAAGGGTCTCGTAGAACTTCATTTTGGTTTTAGTGACGTCGGCATTTGAATCAATTTTATACTGATCCAATTCCTTTTTGACGACCCTTTCTTTTAATACCGCCAATTCATTCTGAAGCTTTTCGATATCAAAGCGAACGGGAACCGTCTCCCTCCCCACAAAAATGCCGAGAACAAACATCCATGCACAGGCAAACAAGGTCAACCCGATCCATGGAATCAGTCCTTTTCGGACCTGCTTTTTCGAAGATGGTTGTTTTGAGGATGGTGTTTTTTCTTCTTTATCCATTATTTTTTCATTCACCGCAGAGCCGCTGAGGACGCTGAGATTTTATTTTTTTGTTTTCCGCTGAGCGGGCGGAAAACAACATGATTCAAATATGATTGCATTTCAAACATTTATATCAAGTTCTTAGCAACAATTCGGTTTCTTTCCTTTATAATCTTTCGATATAATATTTAGGTCTTCGAATGCCGAATCTTAAGCGATTAGTTCATGGCACAGGCCCTCTTCATATGCTGATTTGTGTAACCCTGATCCAAGAATTTTTGAAACCTTAATAGCATCGCCAATAATGCTACTGCTTAGTTGATGATGAATATTCATAGCAATGGTCTTAAATTTGCCGCAGGCAAATTGAGTATTTTCTCATTACCGTCCTCTCAACGGTAATGGGATGTCCCATATCACTTTGCGATCTCTGCGACTCTGCGGTAAAAAATAGAAGGATACCATCTGGATAGTCGAATTAGGGTTACATCTTGTCCGGAGCGGAAACCCCCAATAAAGCCAGCCCGTTTCGAATAACTTTCTGTACCGCGAGCACCAAACCGAGCCTGGCTTTAGAGAGCAACGGATCCTCCACCAATACTCTGTGCTTGTTGTAATACGCGTGAAAACAAGACGCGAGTTCCATTAAATAAAATGTGACCCGATGCGGCTCCATATATTTTGCGCTGTCTTCGACAACTCCGGGATAACGGTCCATGCTTTTGATGAGCTCGATTTCTTCGGGTTCCTGAAGCGTTGAAGCGGCGGCTTCATCCCACCCGAATTCACGCAAGCCTTTTTCTCTGGCTTTTCGCAAGATACTCGAAATTCTGGCATGAACGTATTGGACATAAAAAACCGGGTTGTCATTGGTCCTTTTCTTTGCCAATTCCAGGTCGAAGTCAAGGGGGCTGTCATAATGACGCGTCAGGAATATAAATCTTGCGGCATCCCTTCCCACTTCTTTGACAACTTCATTGAGTGTCACAAACTCACCGGCCCGTGTCGACATGGCGACCGGCTCTCCTTCTCGAAGCAGGTTGACGAGCTGCACAAGAATGACATTAAACCGGTCCCGATTCAAACCGGATGCTTCGACGGCAGCGGTAACCCGGGGAATGTAACCATGATGGTCGGCTCCCCAAACATCGATGACCCGGTCAAACCCACGTGCGAATTTATCGATGTGATATGCGATGTCAGACGCGAAATAGGTGGTTTGGCCGTTTTGACGGACCACCACGCGATCTTTTTCATCTCCGAAATCCGTTGTCTTAAACCATAACGCGCCGTCTTTTTCGTATATCATCTGTTTGGCCTTAAACTTCTCGACAACAACGTTCACTTTGCCGGTATCATAAAGGCTCTGTTCGCTGAACCAGTTGTCAAATTCAATGCCGAAATCATGCAGATCTTTTCGGATCTCTGTTATAATGCGTTCCGCAGCAAATTGGGCGCAAAATAAAATCGATTGCGCTTCATCCCGGTCTAACAGCGTTTTTCCTTTTAGATCCATTATTTCTTTGGCATAATCACGGATGTAATCCCCTTGATAACATTCTTGAGGAAATTGAATATTATCTCCAAGCAGCGCCTTATAGCGCAGATAGACGGATTGACCCAGAGTGTTGATCTGCCGTCCCGAATCGTTGATATAGTATTCTTTTTGAACATCATATCCGCAATACCGCAAAATGTTCGCTACACTGTCACCCACGGCAGCGCCCCGTCCGTGACCCACATGCAAGGGACCGGTGGGATTGGAACTTACAAATTCCACCTGTATTTTTTTACCCTTTCCGATGTTCGATGCACCGTAAGCCGCATTTTCTTGATGAATCTTTCGCAAAACAGGATGCCAGGCCTCCGTCTTTATAAAGAAATTTATAAAACCCGGGCCGGCGATTTCGGATTTTGCCAAAATATGGTCTGGATCTTCGATAAATTTTAGAATTGTTTTCGCAATGTTTTGCGGCGGCATCTTTTGGATAGATGCCGCCACCATGGCGATATTGGTGGAAAAGTCCCCGTGTGATGGTATTTTGGGGACTTCAACTTCGATTTCGGAAAATTCCGCTGACGGCAGTTCTTTATTTTTATGTGCACGCAAAACAGAATCTG
>JBAUWG010000348.1:0-14031 GCA_049583675.1 Desulfobacterales bacterium
TATTTACGAATTTTAAGTGCCTAAAGTTTGAAGTGACCTAAAGTGCCTAAAGTTGAGGTAGCGCTAACGCGCTGCCATTAAATTATAATTAGCTATAAATTCCTTAACTTTAGTTCATTTTAGGCACTATTAACTTGACTGTTCTCTTTTGAAACTAAGCCAGCATACCAGTAAAAAATGTCGATTAGAATTTGTACTTTTTAATAAATCACCAATTATCAATCAACAATTCCGCCCCCCTCCTTCCTGGGGTTTTATGGCCCGAATGGGTACATACAGATATTTTTCACCGGCCTCCGTCTGTTCGGAGACAGCATATTCCAGTGCGGTGCCTTCGATCTCTTGTCCTCGAGACAATAATTTGCCGCCCTCCAACTGTCTTTGAATATCTTCAAGGATAAGCTGCTCTTCGATACTCAAATTTTTTTTATTCAAGGTCTTATCACACAATTTTTTAAGAGACTTTGCGGCATAACTTCCCGGCTCGTAAATGTCGATTAATCCTTCGGCGGCATGCCCCGGGATGATTTCAAGGACGAGCGGCACCAATTTTTCGGCTTCATCGAGTTGGAGTTCTTTTTTAAGATCAGTTTCCAGCATGTTATCATCCCCCCTATATTCGGCATAAAAGTTACAATTAAGTTAAAATCTCACAGAACTTGTAGAATCGTAAAAAACATTTGCAGGTTTTTGGCCGTCAATGAGCATTCTGTAGGAATCCACCATAATTCCGGCGGTGATTTGATTCGTCATGATAACGGAAGGGTCCGGCCGATAAATGCAAGCGGCTCTTTCCCGATGATACGCTTCGGGATTTCGTTTTTCAACAAGATCATACAGCCCCAGCAATTCCGCGGGCGTAACGCTGTCATCGACAGGATTATAGGTGATGATCTGGCCTGCATCGGCGCTGGTACCGCCGCTGATCAGCATTTTGCCATGGCGTTTGCTTTTTTCGCTGAGGACGATTCTCGATTCGAAATTATCGACGCAATCGAAAACGACATTATAGGACGCAATGTCGCTGTTTCTATCGAAGTAGGCAACAAGGGCGTTGCTGCCGGTTCCAAATAGCGCGTTGAGTTTGTTGGAAAGTGTTTGCGCCTTGTACGAGCCCACAGCATCATAGAACAAAACCTGCCGGTTTAAGTTGGTTATTTCGACAACATCCGGATCCATAAATGTAAGGTTTCGAAACCCTGAGTAAACCAGCCCCAAACCGACAAATATACCCAAAGCACCGGAACCGACGATCAATATCCTGGGCTGGCCATAAGCCGAAATGATTTTTTTTCTTTGATACCATATGAGATCGTCGGACGGGTGCCGATTCATTAAAAGATTTTTGGTCTCTTCCAATACAATTCCGGAAACAATGGTACCCAGCACAGCATCATCAAAATGACGGTTCGGAAGGTTGCGAGCAGATACCACCTGTTCAAGTTCCCGCCATTCTCGTCCTTTTAAATAGCTAAAAACTTTGAACCCCTGATGGCCATTTGTCTCATGACAGAACCCCCTAATGACCGGGGTGTTCTCCCTAAACCCTCTTTCGATCAACAATTTGTTGGCCAGACCATACTGACTTAAATCCACCATAAAATCGCAGTCTTTGAAAAGTTCCGCCAAAGCCGGATGTGTAAAGAAACCGTCTATGTGGGTGAGAGAGAATCGAATGTTCAATTTGTGAGCGATTTCAATGAGGATGGGATCCAATACCGGCGCAAGGGCAACCACATGGTTGATTCCCAGGGCGGATGCCGACATGATATAAAGTGATGCCAACAGATCATTATCGCCGATAACACCTATTTTTGCATTTTCCAATGCCTGTTGATTCCATCCTTCGATACGCAGTTGTCTGTCCAGTCGACTTGACTGCATCATGCTTTGTTCCCTGTTTTTTCACATCAGCCATGAGGCGGCGCGAAAAGGGATATTTCCAATGGGTGGTCGGCAGCAAGCCGAGGGCCCTTTTTCTCTATCTCCTTTATCCGTTTATTCAGATATTTGACTTTTGCCTTCAGGTATTCGTTTGCCGAATCGGACCTCAGATCTGCCTCGGCATCTCGCAATAGCGTTCTAAGATCGAGGTATTCTTTTTCCAAACGTTTGATTTCCCGACGCAAGGTCTGAAATTCTTTCATTTCCGGCATATCATCATAAAGCCACATACCCATGGTACACCCCTTTTTGGTGCCTGATTGCAAATGTCATACTTCCAATAATTCAAATATAAATCATATCGGTTCGAAGTCAAAGTGGAAAGTCTCTAAAGGACTGTCAGGCTTTTCTGTATTTTAGCCCCAGTTTAACTGATGATATTTTTCATTTCATTGACAAAAAAACGGCAAATCTATAATAACGAATACGCTGTGAGTTTTTCATTGGCTTGCAGGGTCAGCAACGGGTCATTCGAAATGGAATCATTCTCAAAAGGATTTAAAAAAAATATGCCGCAAAACCCTGAACAGCATGCCCTGGCTGACCCCAAACGCTTTAAAACCATTCAGGACTTGACGCAATTGCGCCCGGACTGCTGCGCATCAATCGACGACATGCTGGCCATCGATAATGGCTTTCTGATCATTATCGACCTTTCTCACATCGGGAATATATTGAATCCGTATAACAGTCCATCCGCCGATTACGTGAGAACACACGGCGTCATTGTTTGCAGCGATATTCATCCTGAATATCGTCCGGTATTCTGGAGAGAACCTTTTCTGCTGCTTCCGATATCCTATCATTTAAATGAAAACTTAACAGGGTATGCAGGCATCGGGACAGTGGTCGGAAAAATTTCCTGCCTTTCAGGGTCCTTGCTTTTTATGCCGGTTCGTAAAGATATGCCGAGGCCGCTGGGAGACCCAATAGATAAGGCTTTAGCGAAAGAGCCCGGCATGCAGGTCATGATGCCGAGCGGAACCTATAGGATTTTTTATGAACAATTTGAGGCGGCCGAAAAGTCCAAAAAAGAATGGTATCGAAACATTGTTGTTCGTAAACAATAAAAATCCGCTTACAAAATCTCAACAAGTTCAATGTTAAAGGTAAGGGTTTTGCCGGCAAGAGGCTCATTTTCATCCAAGACAATACTATCTTCGGTAATATCTTTAATGGTCACGACGGTATATCTTCCATCTTGTGTGCGAATTCTCAGCCGCTTCCCGACTTCTAAATTTATTTCTTTGGGGAAACCTGATTTTTCCATAATGGTGATGAGTTCTTTTTTTTGATCGCCATATGCCGCTTCCGGAGAAAGTGTGATGGTTTTGGTGTCCCCTTTTTGCATACCGATGACCGCATGTTCAAAACCCGGCAGCATGTTTTTCTCTCCGATGGTAAATTCAAAGGGTGCTTCATCTATGGTAGATCCGAACACCGTACCATCTACCAAATAACCTGTAAAATGAACTTTTACCCTATCGCCGGTTTTAGCTTCAGTCATGTTCCCCCACATTCATTTGATTTTAAAAGAATCTTTTTTTATAAATATATGTGTTAATTCCATCCACCATGACTTTTCGGCAGAATTTTGTCAAGAAACGATTTAACAAAAAAACGATCCGGATTCAGTAAATGCGAAAAACAATTTCACCGCGAAGCCATGCAGTGGCCGGATTGGGGTGTCTGAAATAATCTTCAACAGCATCCGACAACTTTAATGCATCGGATTGGCATCCTTTTTCACGGCAAAATTCAATCAAGCGCAGGTGGACGGTTTCAAACATCTCACGTAGTTGTGGGTAGGAGCGGAGCCTTGATCGATGATTTTTCGTTTCAAAAATCATTTTGCAGTGGGCTTTACTGGTTGAGGAGCAGGCGCGACATACGGCCGGTCTGACCGCGTAAATCATGCACATGGTTTTTTCTAAAAAGATACAGGGCAATTCATGCCGCATCATGAAAATTTCATCAGCCCGTTTATCGGCAATTTTTTCATTAATTTTCCGGATTCTTTGATTTACCATCTGTTTTTGAAGGTAAGTGAAGGTCCGATCCAGATAGTGTCCGATAAAAAGTGCCTCGGGCGGTGTCACCATGGGAAGATTGAAACAGCAGTAATGGCATCCCGGCTTGCACGCGATAGGTTCAGGCAAAGATTCAAGTGACAAGAATCTCCGGATGGCGTCATCCGTCCGGCGGAGCTCGTTCGATGCCTGCTTTAAAACATTGTCTTTAATATTTTTCATTTTATTTAAACTTAAAAGCATTGACACAAAATTGCAAATCCTTTTAAACTTTAACGATTACATTGTTTAGGCAGCTATTTACGGAGTGCGCTTCCCCGTCTTACTCCGCCAATATCGTTACACCGGGAAGCCCACCCCTTGAACACGGACTCATTTGATGAAAATGCCGTATCGGATAAAAGGAGCAATACATGTCAAACTACAAACAGGGACTGGCGTTTCGCTATATACAGGGCACGAAATATCACCGGGATCGACCGTTAAAAGACGATTTGGGCTCGATCCCCGTTGTCCGGACGTTTAAAAACTATCCGGAATCGGAACGCTTCCCGTTGCCGCAACCCGAGTTAAACCGCCCGGCGAATTTATGGCAATGTCTGGCCAGTCGCCGTTCGGAAAGGGACACCACGCCAGACTTACTGAGCATAAATGAGCTGGCGACATTGCTTTGGGCGGCGCAGGGCGTGACGACCCGGGCAGGCATTCACCTGCTTCGAACCGCACCTTCAGCCGGTGCTCTTTATCCTTTTGAAACCTATATGTATGTCGAACATGTTGAAGACATACCCAAAGGATTCTATCATTTCGACGTTGAAGCCTTTGCCCTGGAACGGCTGAAAGAAGGCGGCTTCAGCAAAGATATGACCGCCGCCTGCATGGGCCAGCCCTCGGTGCGCCGTGCTGCGGTTGTTTTCATCTGGACCGCTATGATGCTTCGATGCATGGTCAAATATCGGAACCGTGCCATGCGCTACATTCCCATGGATCTGGGCCATGTCTGCCAGAACGTGCAACTGGCGTCTACTGCTCTGGGTCTCGGCTCCTGTCCCATCGGCGCTTTTTTTGATGATGATATCAACCGGCTGATTGAAATCGATGGCGAAGATGAGACGGTGTTGTATCTCATTACAGTAGGAAAACTCTGAAAGTTTCCATCCCAAAATGGCCATTTTCCCGATGAGCGGCGTTCTCCCCGGGTTTCCGCCTGCGGCGTACTCAAAAGTACGCCTCAACGAAAACTCGTGTGCGGCCTTGCTCATCAAAAAAATGCTCATTTTTTGATTGGAAACTGACTATACAAGATTTTAAAATTAGTCGATTACGTCGCCAGGATTTCAATGATGGGTGGGATCACATGGGTGGCGATGTCCGTGCGGGAGCCGCCGCCTAAAACCACTTCCAGGCGGCCGCCGGACACCTCTTCGGCGGTTTTTTTCATAAAGCGGGCGATTTTTTCGTAACAGCGGCCGCTTAACCCCAGGCTGCCGTAATCGCCCTGATGGGTATCAAAACCAAAGTACCAGAAAATCAGGTCCGGCTTAAAAGCCTTGACTCGTGGATAGAATTCATTTTTTACGTTATCCGCGTATTGTTGGTCGACATTTGCGACTTTTTCATCGCGTCCCGAAAATCCCCAATAGCTTCCCGGTGCCCGGATGTCTACTTTCGTGCCGTCGGGAGATTCGGATGACATGCCGCAGCAGCATACATGGAGCACATCCGGATCGCTTTTGATCAGATCCCGAGTGCCGTCTCCATGGTGGGCGTCCGTATCCATAATCGCGAAACGCCGAATGTTGTGGATCTCCCGAAGGTAGGTGATGGCAATGACCACATCGTTAAAACAGCAATAGCCGCCAAAATAATCTTTGCCGGAATGATGTCCTCCCGCGCCGATGAAGGCAAATGCATTGTCGATCTCGCCAATACAGATCTTTTCTCCGGCCAGAACCACACCGCCCACCGAATGCCAGGCGGTCGAACATAGGTGGTCTGCCGCCACGCCCCGGATGAGTTCCGGGGTATGCACTTTCAGTATCCATTTTTCTTCGATGGGGGGCGATTCATAGGAAGTGATATTATCGAGCGCCAATAAGTGTTCAATGGCGCCGGGAAAGTCCTCCAGCCGGGAACCGCGGGTTAAATAGCTTCTACGACTGAAACTGGGATGGTAAAACACGCCGGTTTTTTTCATTGTGCTATCCCTTGAAAAAAAATCGGTTTCATTGGTCTTCGCTTTCAGCTACGCGCAACAAGAAAGCGCTTCAGGTATGATTAAATTTTTAGCTGAAAGAACTCGTGAATAAGGGCTCGTAATGCAAGAACCGGCCTGAGCTATTTATAAAGGTCTCTGTTTTAACAGAGAGTTCAGTCATAACGTTAAATGGCGTTTGGTTCTTTCATAACGATTCCTAATCCACTCAGACAGCTTCCAGCCAAAAATTTAATCCTACCTGAAGCGATAATGTACTCAATAGCCTAAGGCGTTTCAGTCCAAATTATTTTGCTAAAAATCGGAAAGGGCGGGTTTCCCCATTACTTTGAGGTAGGAAGTGTCATTTAGATATGAAACGATCCACTGCCCGCCGGTATAAACAAAACAATTGGTACTGGCTGTATCTTGTTGAATTCGCCAAAAATTACTATTGTCTATCCCTATAAGGCTACAACAGATGACTTTGTTCGGCACCCTGTGAGCGACCAGGGCAATGTTCTCGTTTGGATGTTTTTCAATGAGATGTTCGATGGCGTCCATTACGCGCTTTTGAACCCCTTCAAGGCTCTCTCCATTGGGAAACATAACCATGTGGGGCTTCTTTAGCCACAGATCATAAAGGTCCGGATAATTTTTCTGAACCTCAACCAAACCGACCCCTTCCCATTCACCGTAGCTGATATCGATAATGGCCTCGAGAGGCGTGACTTGGATATTTTGAAACTTCGCAATATTTTCAGCCGTTTCCATGGATCGAGATAAGGGGCTGCTGTAAATGGCATGGAGCGTTTCGTCTTTGAGGGCCTCGCCGGCCAGGTGCACTTCCTTTTTTCCGGTTTCATCCAGAGGAATATCCATGCGTCCCCGAAATACCTCTTCCAGATTCCAGGCGGTCTGACCATGACGTACAACATAGATTTTGGTCGTCATTTGAACCTCCGGTAGTATCCGTGTTCACAGGATGTGCTTTTGGGTTTCACTCCAGCGTCTATATGTCGGGTCTGAAATGCGAGGGCACTAACTGACTTCGATCCCTTTGATTTGCCGGTGCAGTTCCCTGGTTTTTTCCCTGCGGGCCCGGTCGCGGTCTTCCGCAAGGCGTTGGATGTTTTGATCAGCGGCGGCCATTTCAGGGTCTGACAGATCTTTTCCTCGGATGAATCCGTCGATAAGCATACGGTATGAATGAATCATATCGGATATCAACGCCACCGGATATTCGCGTCCCTGAATTTTTAAGGTTCGCAATCCAAGATCGACATACTGTTTCAGTTCTTCTCCCCTGATGGCAAAGGCGACGTTCGGTCGAAGTCGGATTCTTTCATTGATGTGGGTAATTTCCGAAGCGCTTTTTCCTTTGCGACGCATCAATTTTTTCCGCTGCGCTTCGGTAAGCAGACAAAAACGAAAACAGCTGCCGCTTCTATCCGGCCATCCCTCGTATTCTGTAATTTCGTTGCCGTCTTCATCGTGATACACTTTTTTAATATAGGAGTCCCGGGTCATTTCATGAAACAGGCAGTTCCCCACTCCACCGATGCATCGATTACCGTGGATCAGTATCTCAGTAAAAACACCGACTTCGTCCGCCTCTTTCTTAAATGCGGCCAGTTTTTTTATCGTATCGATTTCGGTGCTGGCCACAATCTGAGTGGCCCCTGCTTCACGATAATATTCCATTTCTGGTCTGGTCTGGATATTACAGCCCACACTGGCATGGATGACCAATTCAGGATAATTGCGATGAATGAGTCTCATAAGCTCCGGCGTCTTGACAATAACGCCTTCTATACCAAATTGAGACCATTTAGCGACCTTGTTCAGCACGCGGATAAATTCTTTTTCCTGAACTTCCGCATTCACCGCCACACGAATCTTGCCGCCACGGTCATCGGCGATATGAACCGCTTCTTTGATTTGACTGTCTTCCAGTTCCCAGGCGCACTTTCTTCTGCTGAAACCTTTTGCCCCGACATAGACGGCATTGGCGCCGCTTTCCAATACGGCTTCCACCATTTCAAGGCTGCCGCCGGGAGCCAGCAATTCGTTCATCTTATTAGCCCCTCCTTGAGGTTCGAACGGTGATTTTTTACGTTCCTGAGAATTAATATAATATTATAAAACATATAAGAGACAAATTCAATAACATTATATTTAGAATCAAGTTCGATTTTAAAGGAAAATAATTTAAACGCATATGCTCATGCTGTCAAGAAAATTTTGTAAAAGTGAGTGAGCCTTGGCGGGATATTATTTCTAACCAGTGTCCATCCATAAATGGTCTTTTTGCCCAATCTCTGCGTTATGCTCAAAAAATAATCCTCGGAATATCAATTATATGCCTGAGGTTATTTTTTTCGCATGCCTTCCGTCTTCGCCTGAAGGCTACGCCGGACAAGTGATCTTAAACAAAAATCCTCATTTATGGATGGACACTAATGGCGTGTGATTTTACCGTTGTTCTTTGTTTCAAGCATTTTATGATGCAGCCTTTCTGCACGCAAACAAAAGCTTTCCAATTTTGCGGTGATGACTTGAGGAAAAGGAGAGCCGTCGCTTTCAACGGCTAAAAAGGGCAAATCTTCTATATCGGTGAGCAGTGATCGGAGCCGATCATTGTTCCGGTCCGTCGCCAGTTTTCCCTCTCGGGTCATGGCTTCGTTGAGGATCGATTCCGCCAGACGGTTCGGCATACAGCCAAACGGACCGATGGCGATAACGCCGCAAGTGTGTGACGCGATTTCAGTGAGGGAGCTTCCCACCGTCAAAATGGCTTCACCGGGCAGATTGATCGATATATGCGGAGATGCGTTGTTGATGACGGTTTGTATATTTAGCGGCGCTGAATGAATCAAACCTGAAGTCGCCAGTATTGATTTGATACGCTTCATGTAGCGGGACATATAAATTTTTTTCAGTAAAAACAGTAGCTTTTCTCGCATAGACATGTTGTAATCAACGAGCCCTTTCTCCACCAGGTAATCCGCATAAAGCACCCATTCGGCAATGGGCGAACAAATGACGGCAAACCCTTTTCTAGCCAACTGTTCCGTGAGATACTGTCGTGACAATCCATCCCTTCGCACAAATATTTCACCCACAAGAGAAATGACCGGCACCGCTTCGGGTGGGCGCTTGAGGGGAATTTCACGAATCTTTTCGGCGGTTCTGACAAGTTGTTTCTCAAGGGTTGAAAAATCTCTTTCTCCATAAGCGGCAATGATCAAGTTCCATTCATCATTGAAAATTTGCATTGCCGATTCAACACTCACAGCATCGGCCAACAGCATTGAACGAATATCTTCCATGACATCCGACACCACAACGCCGCACCATGCCCGGAGATGAAAATCATTCCCCATGCCGGCATAAGAGTTTTCGGATGTGAGAGAAAAGATCGCCACATCCGGTATCTTAAGCCTTTTCACCAGATCTTCCATAAAAATCCGATACTGCCCGAACCGGCATGGACCGGAACCGGTCAACATAAAATACGCCAGAACGTCATTCTCTTTTTTTTCATTGAAAATATAGTCGAGCAATGTTCCGGTGGTGAGTATCAATGGCAGGCACTCTTTGCAGGATGTATTTGCCCGTCCAAGCTTTAAAATCGATTCATCCGACGGAGGATGAACCACGGTATTGAAGCCAATGCTGCGGAAAATAGCCGCCAAAGATTCTGTAGCAAGTTTACCCATGGATGGAATCAACAGCTTCACACGCGGGTGAGTCATGGGCAAGGTTTCGCCCGAAGATGTGACCACCTTAGGAATGCCGTTATCCATCGCTACATGAGACGGAATGAACATGGGCCTTTTCGGCGCCGCATTTTTTTGGGATGCCAGTTGCCGGTACGCAGAGATAATATCGATAAACGCTTCAATCCGGGTTTCCAGGCCGGCATCGGCGGTATGACTGTCCAATTCGAGCGTTAGAGAGGGCTTGCGACCCATGATGTCTCTAAAATATCCAAGAATAAATGAATCCGGTCCACAGGAAAAGTTGGTGATATACACGCCGAAGAGTTGAGGATGTTTTTTGACTTTCCTGGCCACCTGAAGAATCCGCTGCCCCATCCCCCAGTACATATGTTGCTTTGACGGCTCATGATTGCGTAAAAAGAAATCAAAAGGCAGAGCCGGGATCCCCCGTGATGCGAGCTTGTGGGGAATCCCCATGTGTGCTTCTTCAACAAATCCGTTGTACGGCCGACCAAAAATTACCACAGCGATTTCGTCCGGAGCGGATTCGAGTTGTTGCAATATTTTTTCGCCGGCGAGTCTCATTTCAGCCATGCAGGACCTTTGCCGTATCGCGGCGGCTTCAAATGCGGATAATGCGGCTTTTCGTCCGATCCCCATTTGATTCGCTGTTTGAAGGAACGCATTCTGGGCGGCCTCCAAACCGTTGGTCATATCTATAAGCGGGGTCAGAAATTTTGTGCCGCCGGCTTTTATCTCATCGAGTCTATTTCGAAAGGTGGCTTTAAGATAGAAGGTTTCCCCTTGAACGAAAGGACAAACCTGCGAACTGGAATGGCCGTCAGAGGTGGGAACAGCCTTAAAATGAGGTAAAAAGATGTAATCCGGCGGATTTTCCCTTCCGATAAGCGTGTGAAAAAAACCATGTGCCAATTCCGTGGGGTAGCAAAAAGCGGCATTTTTTTGTTCGATACCTTTCTGGGTATAGGTATCCGGAACAACGACATCGAATCCGAGTTCTGCAAAAAAGGTCGAATACAGTGGATAATACGTGTTGACCAAAAAACTTCTGTTGATGCCCACTCTTTTTTGGGGTTTTTCTATCTTGTTTTTCCGGTAATCTTTGCAGGTCTGGTGAAGCGGCTGAACACCATACGTTTCAAAAACCAGTTCCTGTCGCAGTTGCACCAGATCCAGGTGCTGAACATTATATTTGATTTTGTGCCGCAGATTATAATACCGGTTGCAAGCGCCCCCGAACGGGTACCGGGTTCCTTCGATATCGATCACGGCAATGTCGCATCGGCGATCGCATTTTTCTTTGCCGCCTTTGCAAACGAACGGTTTCCCATACTTAACCTGCCGGTTCAGCAATACTTCAAGATGGAAATGCTGTTTTTTCAGTATCCCGGTTTCAATTCGTTTTTTGACTTCCAGAGCCACGCCAAAGGCGCCCATAAGACCGGGTTCCGGCGGAACGATGATGGGTTTACCCACCAAAGATGCCATGGCAAGGGGTATGGCCTTGTTATAGCAGACGCCGCCTTGCATAAACACTTTTTCCCCCACCGGCCGGTTTCCCTTGACCCGGTTTGAATAGTTCATGCAGATGGAATAGACCAGTCCTGCGACGATATTTTCATGCGCTACCCCTTCATGAATGGCATTCTTTATATCTGAGGTGATAAATGCCGCGCACTGATCGTTGAAATTCGGCGGGTTTTCGCCTTTGATGGCAATATCAGCAATATCTTCCATGGCCACCCCCAGGGTCTCGTGGGCGGACTCCTCCAAAAAAGACCCGGTGCCGGCCGAGCAGGCTTCGTTCATGGCATAATCCGAAGCCACTGCATTGGTAATATAGGTATATTTGGCGTCCTGTCCCCCGATTTCGAAGATGGTATCCACCTGGGGATCAAAATAAACGGCGGCGGCGGCATGGGCGATGATTTCGTTGATAATACCTTCCGTAAGGGCATGAAGGCCGGCAATTTGGCGCCCGGAGCCGCAAACACCCAAACCGATTATGGATATTTCCGACGGATCGACATGTTTCTGAATCTGCTCAAGAATGGCACCGTAACATTGCCGTGAGGCGCCGATCGGATCTCCGCTGGTGCGCAAATAGATCGAAGCAAGCAATGCATCATCCGATGTTCGCAAGAGAATGGCCTTGGTGGTGGTGGAACCGACGTCAAGACCCAGTATGCACGTATCGCCGGCGCGAATTGCGCCTCTTTCGATGGTTTTGAATTCTACCATGTGGCTGAAATTTTTCAATGGGGGCAATGTGTCAAAGGATGCCGTTTCCTTACCAAACAGCTCGGATGTGCCGGATAGGGTGGTCGTTTTGTGTTCCAGACCCCAGAGTGCGGCACCCAGCGCTTCAAAATAGGGGGCTTCATCCGGAACGATCAATCCGGGAATTTCCTCGCGCAACCGCTCGATCATCATACGATTTCGGGCTGTACCACCGGTGATCATAATATTTTTTCTTTCCACCTTTTTCAAAAGCTCCAGGATTTTCGTGGCCATCATTCGGCAGAGGCCGGCGGTCACTTTTGCTTTCGGAACGCCTTTATTGGTGGCGTGGGTACAGTCGGATTTGCAAAAAACCGAACAGCGCCCGGAAACAAGATACGGCTCGGTCTTGGCAGCGAACCGGGTGGCCTCTTCTAAGGTGACGTCCATTCGCCGCAACTGCTGGAGAAAGAATTCCCCGGTCCCGGAAGCACACTTGTTGCCGGTAAGAACATTGGAGATTTGACCGAAACGGTTCAGAACGTACACCATAAACGTCTCTCCACCGGCGGAAACCACTGCCGGGCAGAAAACATCCGGCGGTTTGATAAACCGGTAGGCATATTCTACGGCTTCAGGTTCCGGTATGGAGGTCAAATTGACAAATGAACGGAATCGTCTGCCGGTGGCGACAATCCTGTCGAATGTGTTGAGATCGAAACCGTTGATGGCGCGAAGAAGGGTTTTTTTAGGATCCCCCTCATGGGGATAAACGGAGTGCTTTACGATCTTAAGATGATTGTTCTGCGGTGTCGCGGTGTTTGTATCGGGGTACCGGTCTTGTTCCAACTGGACAAGAGAGACGGTCGAAGCCCCGAGACATACCCCCAGCGATGTTATCTTGCCGTTGGAAGGCCTTTTCCGGTGCAGTTCCTGTGAACTTTCATGATCCATGGGAATTCAAAGCCAAATGCAAAAAACGGATTGCGGTAAAACGAACAAAGTTGCGTTCAAACGATATCCGAATCAAGTTCGAAATATAAAAAAAATTGAATCTCGTGTCAAAGAAAAAGTATTTATCCCTAAAAGGAAATGGCCAGTTTATCCTTGTTTCTCCATTTGTTCCATGGTATCAAATATTTTTTGAATAGGCGAGATATTTTATCTTTCGGTACACCGTCATGCAAGTTCCGAATCTTTTGCATTTTATGATCAGCTGGCAAGCGCCTTGAGCTTAATGAGAGCGTGCATCATATGTCATCAAATTTATAATCGTCAATGGATTGCGGGCGGATGATGAAAAGGAGGAAATCTATATGGCCCAATTCAGCAAAAGCGCAGGGATCATTCTGATTTTAATTGTCGGGTTTATCGTTCAGTTCATCTTTTCTATGGCGGACATCAGAGATACACCGAACAAGGCTGTTGTCGAATTCAGCAAAGCCTATTTTGACCTTGACAAGTCAATGGCCAAAAGAATTTGTAAAAAAGAGCTTGGCTCCAAAGATGGCAATGTGGTTGATCAGTACTTATACCATGCCGCCCAGACAGCGAAGGCGCGTGGATTTAACATCGATTTTTTGAAAAACAAACTGTATAACATCGAAACCGAAACCATTTCAAAAACCGATACCAACGCTCAAGTTCGAATTACCGGCACAATAAGGGTTGCGATAAATTCCGTTTACCCGGTGATTGCACAGCTGTTCAACATCGGCACCACGCATAAAGTGGATCAAATCATTCATGTGATTAAACAAAATGGGCAATGGAAAGTATGCGGCAAACTTTTTTCTTTGACTTCGGCATAAAGCCCATTCATAATTGAAATTTTTGCATCCATTAAGGCTAAATTAAATATAACTTTTTAATGCAGCGACGAACATGAATATTACTT